>NZ_JBSSBV010000002.1:0-174199 GCF_054059115.1 Thermostichus sp. MS-CIW-26 | reverse complement strand
GCAATGGTAAGTCGTTCAAGTGTGGACACTGCGGGTGGGAAGGGGATGCTGACCATAACGCTGCTCAAGTAATCTCTCTCCTTGGGGCGACTGTAGACTCGCCTGAAATTCCGAAACTTAGCTGTCCTCTGGGGCCGCTGGGGATTGGGATAAAGCCCGCACTCTGCGCATAGCGCGGGTGTCGGGTAGTTTACGCTTCCTGCTCAATACAATAAAGGGCCTGCAAGCCAGCAGACCCAAGGAAAAGCCAAAAGGCGGTAAGTTGAGGTCTCTTAGATCAGGCCCAGCCAGGAAGCAACGCCTTGGCCCGTCACCGCTTCGATGACAATGGCCAACACAAAGCCAATCATGGCAGCCCGACCGTTGAGGCGCTCGGCATACTCGTTAAAGCCAAACTTGGGCTCAGACAAATTGGGATTAGACATGAGAACCTCCAGGGTAAATGGGAACGACAGAGAGTGGGATCCGTAAAGAACGAAAACGAGAACGGCACTTGACCTTCAGTATAGTTTGCATTTCTTCATGATCGCAAGCAAGGTGGTCACCCGCTGCCGATGGCGGCGATGATCTGCCGCGCCAGGGGAATGGCCGCCTCATAGGCTTTGCCCTGATGCAGGTGCAGCACCAGCGTCCAGTTGGGATCCGGCAGGGGCCAAAAGGCCAGCAACCAGGCTTGAAAATCTTCTGCCCAGAGAATTGGTCGTCCTCGTCGTTGAGGATTGAGGATGGTGCCAGACTTGGCTGCCACTGGGATCCCTTCTGGGGCAATGCCGCGACAGGTGCCCGCTGTTGCCGCCAGGCTCATGCCAGCATGGAGAGCCTCCCAAATCCAAGCCGGTAAAGAGAGGGCAGGCAGAGAGACCTCGCCAGAAAGGGGTACACCTCGGCGGGCAATCACGCCCCCATAAACCAACAGCTCCCAGGGATCTACCGGCCCAGCCAGACCGGTCGCCAAGAGCGGAGCCGGAGTTGTATTCTGCACACTCCCTAGGCCGAAGCGCCGCAGCCACTCCACCAGGGTATCGGCCCCCAGCTCCCAGCCCAACTGGTAAAAATGCACGTTGCAAGAGTGGGCCAGGGCCTGGCGCAAGTTCAAAGCCCCATGGCCGCGGGGATCCCAGCAGGGTAGGCGGCCCAACCCCAGTTGCGGCGGCGGATCCCACCAACCCGGGCAGTGGATCAAGCGCTCCCCAGAGCTGATCCCAGTCTGCAGAGCAGCGGCGGCAACGGCGCATTTGACGGTTGAGCCAGGGCTGGCCCTGATTCTGGAAGCCTGCTCCGGCTGCCAAACCCTTGTTAAACGACCGGTGTTCAGGTTGAGGACGGCGGCAAAATCGCGCGGATGGGGCAGCCCTGCAGATTTCCCCTGCAAGCCCCAGGTCAAAGCAGAACCCAACAGCCAGGCTCCACAGGTGCGACGGTTCATCTGCTGTTGGCCCCGAAAACCCAGCCAGACAAAAGCGGATCCCTGTTACAAAAATTCGGAAATCGCAGCCTTCTCACGGACTAGGGTAATCTGAGTTCAGGTCAATGGAGATAACCCTCATGGCAATTCAGCGTGGTGCCAAAGTCCGTGTGCTGCGGAAAGAATCCTACTGGTACCGGGATGTGGGAACGGTTGCGGCGGTGGATACCAGCGGCATTCTCTACCCGGTGATCGTCCGCTTTGACAAGATCAACTACTACAACATCAACACCAACAACTTCCGCGAAGATGAGCTGGAAGTGTTGGAAGCTCCCAAGGCCAAGGCCAAAGCCGCTCCGGCCAGCTAAACCAACAAGGGTTCTGATGCCGGGAGCTGTGTTGCTTGAGCAAGTTGTTCTGTGCCTGAACTGCCGGAAGTTGAAACGGTTCGGCAAGATTTGCAACGCCTCACCCTGGGGCCACGCATACTTGCGGTGGAGGTGCTCCTGGCCCGCACCATTGCCTACCCTGCAGGGGAGATGTTTGGGCGGAGCTTGATTGGCACCCGTTTTACCCAGTGGCAGCGGCGAGGAAAGTATCTCCTGGGATCCCTGGATTCGAGAGCTGTTCTGGGCGTGCATCTGCGCATGACCGGGCAGTTGCTCTGGGTGCAGGGATCCACCCCTTTATCAGCTCACACTCGTGTTCGTTTGGCCTTCGAGGAAGGGTGGGACTTGCGCTTTGTGGATCAGCGCACCTTTGGCCAGATGTGGCTGGTGCCCGCCGGTGTTGAGCTGGAGGCAGTGATCCCCACCCTGCAGACCTTGGGGCCGGAGCCCTTTTCGCCAGCTTTTTCTGAGGCCTATTTCCAGGCTGCCCTGCAGAAGAGCCGCCGTCTTATTAAAACCGCGCTGCTGGATCAATCGCTGGTAGCCGGGGTGGGCAACATTTACGCCGACGAAGCCCTGTTTCTGAGCGGCATTCACCCTTTGACGCCAGCAGTTCAGCTTTCGGATGTAGCCAAGGCACGCCTGCGAGAAGCTTTGATCGAGGTGTTACGGGCCGGGCTGGAGCAGCGGGGCACCACCTTGCGGGATTACCGGGATCTGCGTGGGCTCAACGGCAACTATCAAGGGCAAGCGTGGGTGTACGGTCGGGAAGGGGATCCCTGTCGCCTCTGTGGCACCCCAATTCAGCGGATGAAGCTGGCAGGTCGGTCGGCTCACTTTTGCCCCCACTGCCAGCCACTCAAAACCCCCCTCTCCCTTGGAGAGAGGGGTTGGGGGTGAGGGGGAGCGCTTGGGCTCCGGAGCAGCTACCATCGTCAGTGCAGGGGATCCGGTGAAAAGAATGGCATGGCTCCGGTTCACAAAGCTCTGGGGTGGGGCGAGTTTGCTCGGCTGGGTGGTCTTCCCAGGGGCTTCGACCTTTGCCCAACTGGAGTTGGATGCCCAACTGGGCCGATCCCAAATTGTTTCTCCCAGCAAAGATTGCCCCGCCTGCAACCTAACGGGGGCAGAACTGCCGGGAGCTGACCTCAGTGGGGCCAACCTGAAAGAAGCGATCCTCAGACAGGCCAATCTCCAAGCTGCCGACCTCTCCCAAGCAATCCTCAATCTGGCCGATTTGAGAGGGGCCAATCTGAGTGGCTCAGCTCAGGCAGGGGCTTTCTTGTGGGAAGCCGATCTGGCGCAGGCCAACCTGCAGCAGACAGATCTGACGGGTGCCAATCTGCAGGTGGCCAACTTAAGCGGGGCCGACTTGCGTCGAGCCATCCTCACCGGCGCCGACCTCACAGGGGCCAAGTTACACAATGCCGATCTGCGGGGGGCCGACCTGCGAGGCGCTTTTCTGGAGGGGGCGGATCTGACCGGCGCCCTGTACAATGCCCAAACCCGGCTGGATCCCACCTTTGACCCCCAGGCCCGCGGCATGGTCTTGGTGAAGCCATAACTCCCCTCTCCCCAAGGGAGAGGGGCTGGGGGTGAGGGCGCTTTATTTGGGATCCCCCCTTGGGCAGATTAAAACCAGCACCCCCTCGGCTGGGATCCCCTGCCATGACTTCCCCTGTCCGCGTTCTCATTGCCGACGATCATCCCCTCTTCCGGCTGGGGCTGAAGTTTGCCCTGCAAGCGCAAGGATTTGAGGTGGTGGCCGAAGCCGAGACGGGATCCCAGGCCGTTCAGTACTGCCGCAGTTGCCCCATCGACGTGGCCATTTTGGATGTGCGCATGCCGGATGGGGATGGGATCGCCGCCTGCCAGCAAATCACCGAGCTGGGCCTGCCGGTGGTGGTGGTGATGATGACCACCTTTCAGGAGCCGGGTCTGATTGAGGCAGCCCGCCGCGCCGGGGCCAAAGGCTACCTTTCCAAAGAGACCGACCCGGCGGAATTGGCCCGCGTCATCCGTCAGATTTTGTCCAACCCCGAACGAGACTGGCTGCCTGCCCGACAGGAGCTGCCCAAGCTCACCCCCCGCGAGCTGTGTGTGCTGCAACTGATGAAAGAGGGCCTGGCCAACAAGCAGATTGCCCGCCGCCTGGGCCTGAGCATCGAAACTGTCAAAGAATACGCCAGCACCGCCTACCGCAAGCTGGATGCCAGCGACCGCGTCACCGCCCTCCTCAAGGCGCAACAACTGGGGATTTTGTGAAAGGATATTGAGGATTCTTAAGAATCTTGCAGAGAGGGGGCTGGCAGCTCCCCCCAGCGGTGGGGATGTCCGAAACTCCGGATCCCTTGCATACTGTTGCTATCTTGGCATCTGCCCAAGTGCCCCTTCTCACCTGCGTTATCTGAGATACGGCCATGTCTGCTCCTTCCCCGCTGCTGCTCAAGCTCACCCTGCGCTTGCTCGCCTCTTTGAAAGCACGGGTGGATCGGCGCAAGATCCGAGAGCGGGGCTTTGTCCTGCCGGTCGCTGTTTTGATCGTGCTGGTCTTGAGCTTGGTGACGGTAGGGCTGCTGACCCGCTCTACCCAGCGCACCATCCAAACCCAGGTGGAACGGGCGGAGCTGACCATCAGCCGGCAACTGAATGCTGCCATCGACCGGGCCAGGGCCAAGATTGACAACCTCATTCGGGATCGCCGCCTGCCCAACAGTGCCCCCACCGATGCCCAATTCACCTCTGCGCTGCTCAACGATGGCGCATTGGTGCCTGCAGAGCCCTCGGATCCCTATACCCTTCCCGATGAGCGGCGCTTTTTGCTGAACTACAGCGCCCTTGTTCGGGATCCCCAGAATCGGAGCCAGGGAATTGAAGTGCAGCGGCAAGCCCCAGTCTGGTGGTTCTTGGTGGATACCGACAACAACGGGATCGACGACTCCGTTACCGCCTACACCATTCTGTACAACCGCCGAGCGCCGGTTACGGGGCAAAGGAACCTCCAGGACTTTGAGGAAAACATTTCCGATACTGAGCGGGCGCGGCGACTGGTGATCCGCGGTGGGCCACTGCAGGGTTCGGCCTTGGCGGGGTGTACCGATTCTCCGGCTGAACAGACGGTCAACCCCAACGTGGGGGACTGGTTCCAGGTGGGCTCATCTTTGCAAAAGCCCTTTCAGGTCTATGCAGTTACTCTTCCCATTGAGGGGGCCGACTCCACCACCCGCGCCGTTTCGGCTCTGCAGTTTCAGCAAGATCGGCGGCGGGATCTGCTGAACAAGTGGGGAATTTTCAACCGCGGCGACGTGGAGTTTTTCTTTACTCCTGGCTACAACTGGAACGGTGCTATCTACGCAGGCGGTAGCCTTTTCTTCCGGAACACTGCCAACAACTTGTTCCGGGCTTTCGCCATCAGCTCGGAGCAATCCTGCTTCTACATGCCCGCTGACAACTCTGAGATCACTGCCTTTGGAGAGCTGGTGGCAGGGGCCATTGGCTACGCCGGCCAGCAGGTGAGCGATACTCTGATTTTCGATGTTCACTCTGACCAGAAAGACGTAGCGCCACAGGTGCTGGCTCGGTTGAACAACCAAAATTTTGACTCGGTGCAGAACCAGGTAGAGCCAGAAAATGTGGCGCTGGATCCGCTGGAGCTACAGCTTTTTGGTCGCATTCGCACCCGCGGAACCTACGCCCAAGATGTAGCAGGATGGGCAAATTCTCCTCTCAACGCCAAAAAGAGAAAGAGGGAGGACCCTGACGCCCAAGAGAGGGAGAACCCTGGCCGGATTAAAGCTGGCGGCTTTCGGTCCGACCAGGCCTGCCCCCCCTACGTGGACGATGTGTATCGGGCCGACAACCGCTTTGGCCCCAAGGCCAGCTATGACCGTCCACCGGTCGAACCTAACCAGCAGAGGGGCTGCGACGTGGACACCTTTGCTCAGAGGTTTGGTGTCAATGCCGGTAGCCCGATTCCTGCTGATGCCAGGAACAACCAGAATGAGTCTTTGACCGAGGACAACCCACCCCCAGGCGCCCTTTCCGAGGTGGGCTTGGATGGCTATTGGGAGCGGCGGGCACGCGTGGAGGGCTTGCGGGTGATCGTGGGGCAGCGGCTGGAGCTAACCCGCACCGATTCTTTGCCTTTGCCTTTGGTGCCCACCGGGAATGCGGATGATCCCACCAAGTTACAGGCCATTTTCATCAGCAACGAGGCGCGGCAACGGCTAACGCTACGGGATAACCCAGCGGCAGTGCAGGCCACGGCCGTTTACCACTACAGCCATGAGCAGGGGCGCTTTCCCATTGCCTGCTTGGCCACGGTGGCTCACCCCGGCACTCCCTGGAGCTTGCAGCGGGCTTCCACCTTCCCTACCGGCGACCAGCGCACTCAACTGGGCATCAACTTCTTTACCGGAGAGGGCACCAACGTTTGGGAGTATGACCCCGAGCCGATGCGGGAGCAACTGCGGCCTGGCACTCCTTTGTGGACAGCGCTCACCAACCTGGCCAATTTTGCCGGCGATCCCGATGGGGCCTATCCACCCAAGCAAGAAGCGGGCCGCATTCACCCGGATCCGTTTATTACGGCTTTTGGCAACTTCTCCGAGCTGCGGCGGGCGATTGGGCAGGCGATTGATCTGGTCAACCGAGGCACTCCCGCTGACCAAGTGACTGACCAACTGAGCCTAGCCGACCAAACCACGCTGCAAACGGCAGGCTGCATGTTGGGCATGCTGGCCGATAACATCCTGCGCATTCGGGATGCCGCCACTGCCAGCAATCCTGATCCCACAGCTCAAATCCTTTGGAACGACATCCAAGCCAGCCGAGCTGGGAACCGAGAAGCAGCCAACCGGTTTTATCTGCCGCTGCGCTACATTTTCCCTCTGCAGCCCTTCCACCACAGCGTGCCCCCCAACCCCAACGATCCCCTTGAAGATGAGCGGAGGCGGGCCTACCCCTTCTTACAGGGGCCAGTAACCTATCAAGCCGTGGTGGATCTGGAATCCATGAGGCTGAGGCCCCGGGCCACCATTGACCAGTGGACTTTGCCCCATGCCCCAGCCAATTGCACTGCTGCTGGCCCCAATAGCAACCAATTTGATCTCATTCGGATTGGCAACCAGTGTCGTCGCGTGCCCTTCAAAGATTCCGTCTTCTACGATGGCCGCGAGGCGATGGCGGTGCGGGCCCTCAACATCGACCTGGCCCTGCTGACCAACAACGTCAACGGACAGGCCAGGGGGTTGATTAACGGGGACACTTGGCTGCCTGCCGGCATTGGCGAGAACCGAGAAGGGGGGATTTTCTACGCCTTCCGGGAAGATGCCGTGCGGGAAGATGCCATTGCTCGTCCGCCCTTGGGCACTTTTGATAGCTACCTAACCAGCTGGCGCAACGGAAATGCCCGCGGTGACTTGGGCAGCGCCGGTATTATGAACGCCGGTCAGCCGAATCGAGGCACGGCCAATGGCCAAACGGTCTGGGATCCCCCTGTTTCCAATCCAGGTGGACTCAGCCCCAAACCGGTGGACTACTATGCCGATCCGGATCGGCGGCCCTACGGCTTCCGCCTGCGCAACGGGGCAGTGTTGGCCCGCAGTGTGTTTAACCCCAGTAACGACATCAGGCCTACTGAAGCTCTCTTTGGCTTGTCCTTCATTTCCGACAACCCTGTCTACATCCAAGGGGACTTTAACCTGCACCAGACGAGGAACGGGCAGCGGCTGGAGGAGTTCAAAACTCTCCTCAATTTCGGAGCAGACGGCCTCTACAGCAACTTCTACGGGCGGCCGCGATTATTATTCAATAATGTCAATGAAGACCGGCGCTTTGCTCGGGTGGCGGAGGATCTCTGGCGGCCGAGCGACGTGTTGGGCGACTCGGTGAACATCCTCTCTGCCGATTTCTGCGATGGCAGCATCGACGACGGCTTTGTGCAGGATGCTACGCTCAACGGCGGCGGCAGCAGCTTTGTGGCTAACCGGAACTACCAGGGCAGCCCACAACGAGCCTCGGCTCCTCGCCGCAACGAACACTACGGCTGCAGCGGAAGTAACTTAGGAGCCAACACCTCCTTCCTCAACCAAGCGCTGGTGATCCGGGGCGACAACTGGCCGGCTCGGGATCCCAACAGAGATGGTGCTGGGGTTCTGCGCTTCGACAACACCAACGGGGCGCAGAATTTGGGCAACCACGTGCGGCAGCCAGGCTGGCCGGAGGTCTTCGCCCGCGACACCATCTTTGCCCGCCGCGACAGTGCCAACCCGAGCTCAAATAACGCTGACAGGACAGCAGGGCTTGGCGTGCCAGAAGTGCGGCTCTTGCGCGCACCCGATGCGGGCTATGCCAACTTTGGCACCCGCATTTCGGCTTTGGGCAACCCGGTGCTGGACACCTCCCGCTGGCTGCTGATAGCTTCCCTCCAGCCTTGCCGACCGCCTGAAATAGAAGGAGGCGGTGGCCTGTTGGCCGAGTACTACAACGGCTGGATAACCAGCCCGGAGAACCAGTACAACCCCGACACAGGGTTTGGGGACACCGACACCGACGTTGAAGTCTCTGAGCTTCTGAGGGCTCCAGATGCTAACCTGCCCTACTTGCGGGCAGTGCGCTGGCCGGATCCAACCTACCCTGTTCAGCATTGGAGGCTTGGCGTTCCAAATGAATCCTTCATGAGAGAAGAAGACCAGGGAGGACCAAAGTGCGATCCCTCAGGTGATTGGAACACTCCATACGACGAGCGAGCCTCACGGTGGTGGGCCTGCATTCGGGACGCTTTGGAAACAGATAAAGATGGCCAGGTTTCCGGCTGGCAGCCAGGTAGTTTTGCCCGCTGGGTCAGCGGTACCAATCTGCCGGTTTGGGGTGGGTTCTACTACCTGTTTGCCAACCAGAACTACCTGAACACCAACTCCCCCTTCCTCTGGCCCTTTGGCTGGGACGGCTGGCCTTTGTGGAATACTCAACCCAACTTTCCCAAGGCTGACTTTTTGTGGATGCCAAGATGCAGTGAGCCGGATATGAATCCGCCTCAACTTCCCGCTGATGCTCCAGACATAGACAGGGGCAACATAGGCTTCTGGCGCTCCTGCTGGCGGCGCAGAGAGGGGTCATGGGGAAGTGGCAACAACTATGGTAATGACTTTTTCGTGGTGCGCTGGGTAGGGGAGCTGTATCCCCGTTGGCCGGGTGTTGCCACCTACAACCTCAACACCGACGATGGGGGCCGACTCATCATCCGCAGGAACCCCAACTACACTCTTAACCCAGATGAGGAAGAGCCAGCTTTTAGAGGCTTCTATCGCAATGCGGGCACTCGTCTAGAAGAGCTGTCGGAGGATGAGGCTGTTGGTGCCGAAGCTTGGTCGGATAGCGCCGATAACCGTGTGAGTTTCCGGCTGGAGCTGCAGTGCGTTACCGACTACACTCGGCCTTCTCCCTACCTGGTGGAGATCCAAACCTACGAGAACATGGGCAATGCCTTTGTCCGCTTCACAACTCAGGGAGATGGGCAGCCGCTGGAAAACTATGACCTGCGCTACCTGAAGCCGCTAAAGCCCGTCAACCTGCCCTGCCAGCCGGATCAGACTAAACCTCTGGCACCCAACCAGCAGTACTGCGCAGAACCCCTCAATTGCGATCCCATCTGGACAGACTGGACTCCTGCATGTAAAACCAACATCTGTCAGCAAACCACTATTAAACAAACCAGAACTGCCACCTTGCCTGCCGGTTGCCCTGGCACTCCGCCGTCGGAAACTCGGACGATCATCTGCTACCCTCAGTACAACTACGGGAAATGGTCGGACTGGACGCCTCAGTGTACCCAGCAGCAGCAGTGCAACAAAACCACCATTACCCAAACCCGCAGCCGCACGGTAACGCCGCTCTGTACCAGCCAAAGCCCCTTTGTCGAAACTGAACGCCAAACCATCACCTGCCAGCCTCCAGGTGCTAGCTGCGGTGCTTGGTCTAAATGGACTCCTGAGTGTACGGTGGCCAACGGCGGCACCAAAGTCACCCAAACTCGCAGCCGCACCTGCACAGTGGCAGCTTGCGGAACCAGCTACACCGAGACGCAATCCGAGACGGTTACTTGCCCGCAGATTTGCAACTACGACTGGGGGCCTTGGACGCCGGCCAGTTGCGATGAGGTCATCAACCAGATCGCCTGCGGCACAACCAAAACCTTTACCCAAACCCAGACGGGCACCCTCATCGACAGCACCAGCAGCCCCACCTGCTCGCCCACTGCAACGAAGACCCAACGTTTGACCTGTCAAGGGCGTCCCTGCGGGCCGAGCACCTTTGCCCCAGAAACGCCCTCCAAGAGCCCCTTGGACGAGTGGATGGCAGCCAAGCCCAACACGGTGGAGCTGCGCCCCATTCAGGCAGTCGAGGCCGATCCGGAGCCGGAGACCATCAGCGTGAATACGGTGGCTGCGGCTCCTGCCGAGGGCGTAACCATTGCCCTGCAGCCGCAGCTTTCCCCGGTGCTGGAGGTGAAAGCCGGGGTGCCCAAGCCACCCAAGTGGCCCAACCCTGCCGAGGCTCTGCAGGCGGCCTTCAATTGGATGTTTGGCGAACCGGCCTATGCTGCCCGCGAGGGCTTGGTGAGAGGTGGCGTTCTCTCCGAGATCGTTTCTCAACCCAACCGCGAGCCCGGCATCCGCCCGGCTATCAAGGGAGAGGCTCTAGCAGGCTCGTTTACAAAGGGAACCGACCTCTGGGCCCGAGCGCTGAGGCGCAAATTACTTAGGGAAGATCTGACGGTGGGCTGCCCCTCGGAGGAGGAAGGCCCAGATTCCAAAGGCGGCTTCTGGGTGCCCGGAGTGTTTCGCCCCAACTTCAACACCACCTTCAAGTACACCGCCTACACCGGTGACAGCCGCCCCAGCACGTTGCGCATCAAAGACTGGAACGGAGACGGCCAACTGAACTTCTGGGACAAAAACGGCGACGGCGTTCGCGACTCCAACGAGCCTTGGGATGTACTGGATCGGGATCCGCTGTTTGCGGAGAAGAATCCTGCCAATCCCAATAAACTACTGGTTCAGCCCCAGATGGCGTTGAACCCCTATGCTTGGGTAAACGAAGGTGACACTCAGAACTACTCCCCAAGCTCCAACTATCGTGGCGGTTACTACATTGACACCAAGGGGAGCGAAGATATCCGCAATGGCCTGTGCTTCTACGTCAGGGTGGACTCGGGCACCAAGAGGGTTCAAATCCAGATTGATCGCAACGGTTCCACAATGACCGACAGCGATTTCCCCAGCGATACCGCCGCTTTTGCTTGGGTGGATGTGGAGCCGTTCACCCTGGACCTGAACAAGACTCCCACTGGCTTTGCCGGCGAAAACCCGGTGCTGGGGGTAATCCTGGATGAGGTGACCCGTCGGCCCATTCCCATTCCCCGCTTCCAAGAGCTGGCTTCAACCGATGTGAACCAGCGCCGCCGCAACGACGATGGCAGCCAAAACCGGCAGCTGCAGCCGGCCAGGGAAACGCGGGTGAATGCCATTGCCATCAGCGGCACCCTGCCCTCGCGGCTAGACCAAACTGCCGGCGGCATGCACAACTTCCTGCGCCTCAACGAGCTGTGGAGAAATACCAACCTCTTCTTCAGCGGCTCGATGATCCAGCTCAACTACAGCACCTATGCCACCGGCCCCTTCCTGCAGCAGAGCTTTGAGCCGCCCAACTTGGTTACGGGCTCGGCCCTCACGCGGGGCTACGACTACTACTACCCACCCAACCGCCGCTTCGGCTACGATGTGGGCCTGCAAATTGCCCGTCGTCCCAGCGCGGTGTCGGCTCGCTTCCAATTCCCCTCCAATGCCCGCACTGAGTTCTTGCGGGAGTTGGATCCTCAGGATCCGTATGTGCGGCGGCTGCGCTGCGGGCTGCAAGCTCAGCCAGATGTGCCCCTGCAGGCGGCTGCTCGGATTGGAGGCTGCAACTAATTCAACTGATATTGACTTCCCATGCCAGGGGTAGATTCAAGGTAGGCAGATCTGGGCGAGCGCTGGAGGGGATATGAAAAAGTGGCGGCTTTTGCGGCAGCAATTGGAAGCAGAAGGCTTCACGCTCATTGAGGTCTTGGCCTCGGTGGTCATTGTGGCTTTGGCTATGGCCGCTCTTGCTCCTGCTCTCACCCTGATCGCCTACCGGCGGGCCATGACGGAGCGGATAGAAGTGGCCAATCAACTGGCCCGGGCTGAGGTGGATCGCATTCGCACTCTGGTTGACCTGGAGCTGGCCGCTAACCCAGCTGCTTTCCAGAACCCGGCTCAGTTGGCTCGTCTGCCCAGGATTGGAGCAAGCCCCTTGGCCAATACCCCGCCTCCTGCCGATATGGACAACCCCGGCCCCAACTACTCCATTCGCCTGGCCGAAGTGCGGTTGCCGGGGCGAAACCCCGAAACCTATGTCATCCAAACCTTTCGGGATAGGGGCGGGGAATGCATTGACCGACGCAACAACACCGTCATCTCAGGGGTTCCCTGCTCCTTCTTTTTGGGGGTGAGGGTGTACCACCGCTTTTCTTTTGATCCAAACACTCGGCAAGCTCTTCCTGGCCTGCGCGCTGAGACGGTCTCCGCCAATCAGAACTTGGCCAATGCCGATGTGTGGCTCTTTCCCATGGCCAGCTCGATTGTAGAAGTCAACCTGGCTGCCAATTTGGGGGATGTTTGCCGGGCCGTTTTGGCCGATGTTCAAGCCAGGGGTGGGATCCCGACCAACAACTGCAATGCCTTCCCGCTGCCCAGCCCAAGCCCTACCTCGCTTTGAAGCGATGGGTAAGCTCCTCCTGCAGGCTCACAAAAAGGTGGTGTTTTCCTATGTTCAAGGTTTTTCGCCACAGGGTTTACCAGAGTGCGGGGTTTACCCTCATCGAGCTTTTGGTGTCGCTGGTGGTAGCCTCGATCTTTCTGCTGGCCACCGGCATGATCGTTATCGAAACCATGCGGCTGGATCGGGAAGAGACAGGGCGCACCCAGGTGCAGGCGGAGCTGACCCAAGCCATGGAATACATCCAGCAGGATTTGGCGGAGGCTCTTTACATTTACAACGACACTGAGCAGAACCCACAGCAATCTGATCGACTTGGGGACGGGATCCCGGATGTCATTCAGCGGCTCTACGCGCCGGGCTGGATCCGCCGACCCGATGACGCTATCCCGGTTGTTGCCTTTTGGAAGTTGGAGCCGATCCCGCAGGGATGCTACGCGGGCAACCCCACCTTGCAAGATATTCGAAGAGGCAATGCTACCCTACCAGACCAGCCACCTCCCGAGTTTCCGCGCGATCAGAACGGTAGAAATGCGGATTGGGACACTCTTGTCAGCCGCCGCGGCATCTACACCCTGGTGGTGTACTACCTACGCCGCAACTACAACAACGCCGGCAACCCAACGGGGCGCACTCCCTGGGAAGGCAACGCGCGGATCGACCGTTTTGAGTTGCGACCCTTCAACATTCAGGGTCAAAACAACTGCGCCGGTCGCAGCCCATTCTTTAGGGTTGATCCCGATCCTTTCCAGGAGGGTTTTCTTGCCTGGCCCTCTCAGCAGGCTCTGCAAAGGCTCCAGCGGGAGGGAACACCCCAGGAGCGTATTGCTGATGCAGGCAATCAAGGCCCCCGCCTGACAACTCTAGTCTCCAACATCTTCAGCAGCCGGGAGGGAAGTCCGCAGGTTGCACCCGCTTGCCCGCAGGGCTATGCCTTTGGTGGCGGCAGGCCCAACGGCGTCACCTTCCCAGGGCTGGGAGATAACCAAAACGACGTGGGCTTCTCTGTCTGCGTGCGGCAAAGCGTCGGCGCTGACCGACCGCAGGATGTGATCATCAACATCACCGCCACGGCCATGGAGCGAGCCAACCCTGGCCTTTTCCGTCGCTACATCCGAAATGCCACCAGCGTCGATATCTCAGAGGTGTCGCGCTACTTGCTGCCAATGCAAACACAGGTTCTTGCCCGCGGTGTTATCAACCGTCAGCTCTCCTAGGGGGAATGTCCACCATGTTGGCCTTGGAGAAAAAAGCAATTGGCCGAGCTCAGCCTTTTCGATCCCGGGGCTTTACGCTGACAGAAGTCCTAGCGGTGGTGGTCATCATCGGCATCCTGGCTGTGCTGGCCGTTCCCTCTGGGATCAACATCTGGGCGCGGATCCAGCTTGATGATGCGCAAAACAAGGTAGAGCGGGCTTTGCGCACCGCCCGCACCAACGCCAGAGCCTCTCTCCTGGGCCGAGCTTGGGTGGTGGGGGTGGACAATTCAGAGCCAAACGTGCCGACTCTGGTTATCCAGGATGAGGAGGGCCTCTGCGATGAACCTACCCCCTGTCAGCGGCTACGCCTGAACAATTTTGTAACTGTGGCCAACACCTTCAATGACGAAAGGGCGGTTTTTGAATCCGATGGCCGCGCCCGTCAACTGGGTCGCTTTGTAGTTAGCAGCACCTACTCCCAGGGCGAAAACCGCTGCGTGGTGGTGAGCACCTTGATAGGCACCATCCGCAAGGACAACGACCCGGCTTGTGCGGGCGGAGCAGATGCGGAAGACTAGCCAGGCTTGCAACCTTCTTGAAAGAGGGTAGGATGGTCAGGCCGATGTTTTTGGGTGGAGCATGGCTTCTCCTTCCCTGATCCCTCAGGAAAAAACTTTCCCTTGGCAGGCTCGTCAGCCTGCTTTGCTGGTGCTGGCGGATGGCACTTCCTTTGCCGGTTGGTCTTTTGGGGCGCCGGGCACGGCGGTGGGCGAGGTGGTGTTTAACACGGGCATGACCGGCTACCAGGAGGTGATCACCGACCCTAGCTACCGGGGGCAGATGGTTACCTTCACCTGTCCGGAGCTGGGAAACACCGGAGTCAATGAGCTGGACGAAGAATCGGCTCGGCCCCAAGTCGCGGGGGTGATTGCCCGCAATGTATCGCGCTTGGCCAGCTCCTGGCGGGCTACTTCCACCCTCCCCGAATACCTGCAACGATATGGGATCCCGGCCATTGCTGGGGTAGATACGCGGGCTTTGGCACGGCGGCTGCGCTCCCAGGGGGTGATGAACGGGGCCCTTTCCACGGAGACTTTGGATCCCCAGGTTTTGTTGGAGCGGGTGCGCCAGGCTCCTTCCATGCAGGGGTTGAGCCTGGTGGCGGAAGTTACTACTCCCCAACCCTACGAGTGGCTGGAGCCTACGCCTGCCGATTGGGACTATGGCCGCAGCCAAGGGATCCCGATCCCGGAGCCGCCCCTGCGGGTGGTGGCCTTGGATTTCGGCGTTAAGCGCAACATTCTGCGCCGCCTTACCCGCTATGGCTGTCGGGTGATGGTGTTGCCGGCCAATGCCAGCCCGGAGCAGATTTTGAGTTACAACCCCGATGGGATCTTCCTCTCCAATGGGCCAGGGGATCCCGCCACTGAGACGACTGCCATCCGCACCACGCAAGCGCTGCTGCAAACCGGGAAGCCCCTATTTGGGATCTGCCTGGGCCATCAGATTCTCAGTTTGGCCCTAGGGGGATCCACCTACAAGCTCAAGTTTGGCCACCGCGGCCTAAACCATCCCTGTGGGCTGGAGAAGCAAGTGGAGATCACCAGCCAAAACCACGGGTTTGCGGTGGATGCCGCTTCGATCCCCGCCGATGGGGTGGTAATCACCTACCTCAACTTGAATGACCGTACCGTGGCCGGGATCCGCCACCGTCACCTGCCCCTGTTTTCTGTGCAGTATCACCCGGAGGCCAGCCCCGGCCCCCACGACGCCGATCACCTCTTCCGCGAGTTCGTGGAGCTGATGCTGCAGCACCGCTCCCGTTAGCCTCACCCCCGGCTTTTTTCCCTCAGGGCCAGGGCGGCGCGGGCTTCTTCTCGGTCGTCGAAGTGAATCTTCTCGGTGCCCAGGATCTGGTAGTCCTCATGGCCTTTGCCGGCAATGACCACCGTATCCCCTGGCTGGGCTGCGAGGATGGCCAGGCGAATGGCCTGCCGCCGATCCACCTCCACCGCCCTGGGGGATCCAGGGATCCCGGCCAAAATATCCCGTAGGATCTGCTGGGGATCTTCGGTGCGGGGGTTGTCGGAGGTAACGATCACCTGATCGGCCCAGGTGGCGGCAATGCGGCCCATCTGCGGTCGTTTGCCCCGATCCCGATCCCCGCCACAGCCAAAGACGCAGATAAGTTGCCCTTGCACCTGGGAGCGCAGGGCCTTGAGCAGGTTTTCCAGGCCGTCGGGGGTGTGGGCGTAGTCCACAATCACCGCGATATCCTGCCCCGGCAGGGTCACCCGCTCCACCCGCCCCGGTACGCCCGGAAAGTGGGGCAGGGCCGACTGGATGATCTCGACAGGGATCCCCAAGTGCAGGGCTACCCCCACCGCCGCCAGCAGGTTGGCCAGGTTGAAGGATCCCACCAGGGGGGCCTCCACGGCAAACGTGCCCGCAGGGGTGTGCAGGGTCGCGCTCAGGCCGGTGGGGCGCAGTTGAACTTGGCCGGGCCAGAGGCCGGGGATCCCTTCCAGAGGCTGCAGCGAGTAGGCCCAGGGCTGCAGATCGGGCCGAATGGCTTGCAAGAGCCGCCGTCCCCCAGCATCGTCGGCGTTGATCACCGCCCGCCCTTGGAGATATTCCTGTCGGAAGAGGGTGGCTTTGGCCTGCCAGTAGTTCTCCATGCTGCCGTGGAAATCCAGGTGATCCTGGGTAAGGTTGGTCCAGACGGCAGCGGCAAAGGAACATCCCCACACCCGATCTTGAGCGAGAGCATGGGAGCTCACCTCCATCACCGCCACCTCCGCCCCGGCTCTCTGGGCTTCCCTGAGGCTGCGCTGCAGTTCAGGCGGAAAAAGGGTGGTGTGGGAGGCCACTTCGCTATAGCCAGGCCAGCGGTTGTACAGAGTGCCCAGCAAAGCGGTGGAGCGACCGGCAGCCTGCACCAAATGTTCAATGAGATGGGTGGTGGTGGTTTTGCCATTGGTGCCCGTCACCCCCACCAAGGTCAGTTGGCGGGCGGGAAACCCATAGAAAGCTGCCGCCACCTGGGCCACGGCCCTGTTCAGGCTGGCGCGAGGCAAAACCAGGACGGGCTGACTTCCCCATCCAGCCTCTCCGCTGACGCTCTCCCACGCCTCTTGGGAAATGAGGGCCGCCACTGCCCCTGCCGCCAGGGCTTGGGCCACGAAGCTACCTCCATCCACGCGGGATCCCGGCATCCCCAAGAAGAGATCCCCCGGCTGTACCTGGCGAGAGTCGGCACAGAGGCCCCAGACCTGCACCCCCTCCAGGGATCCCTGGGCCAATTGAGGCTGGATCCCAGCTTGGTGGAGCAATTTGGACAAAGTGATCCCAGCAGTTTCCATCGTTGCCACTCCCCACAGCTTTGCCGGTTAGGGTAGCGGCCAGGGATTGCCGCCGTCAAATTAGGCCAGGGCTTCCTCCAGCTTTTGCTTGGCCCACAGAGAAGCGTAGAGGCCCTTCTCGTCCGCCAGCAATTCGGCATGGGATCCCTTCTGCACAAGGCGGCCCTGGTCCATCACCCAAATCTGATCGGCTTCCACCGCAGCCGTGAGGCGATGGGTGATGAAGATCACCGTTTTCTGGGCCGTGACCCGACGCAGATGGCGAAGAATGGCCTGAGCCGTCTGATTGTCCACACTGGAGAGAGAGTCATCCAGGATCAAGATGGGAGCATCCACCAGCAAAGCCCGGGCCAAGGCCACCCGCTGTCGCTGGCCACCGGAGAGGGTGATGCCCCGCTCTCCCACCAGAGTGTCGTAGCCGTTGGGGAAGTTGAGGATCTCGGCGTGGATGTGGGCGGCTTTGGCAGCCCATTCCACCTCCCAATCTTCGGCATCTGGCTTGCCGTAGCGAATGTTATCCCGGACCGTGGCGCTGAACAGGAAGCTCTCCTGGGGCACATAGGCAATGGCCCGGCGCAGGGATCCCAGTTGCAGACGGGTGATATCCCGCCCATCCAAAAACAGTTGCCCCGGCTGGATCTCCAGCAGCCGAGGCAAGGCATTGGCCAGAGTGGACTTGCCCGCCCCAATCGGCCCCACCACCGCCACCATCTGGCCCGGTTCTATGCAAAAGTGCAAATCCTCTAGAGCCGGAGCTGCCGCAGGGCCGGCGAAGGCAAACGCGAGACCTCTGGCCTCGAGGCGACCCTGCACCCTCTCCAGAGGCAACGGCAAAGCGCCTGGGGCGTCTCGGATGGTGGGTTCTACCCCCAACAGAGCATCGATCCGCTCCAAGCTGACCTGCCCCCGCTGGTAGGCCGTGATGGTGAAGCCCAGCAGGGCGGTGGGAAATACCAACCGTTCCACGTAGAGGGTGAGGGCCGAAAAATCCCCGATGGTCAGCGTCCCTGCCGCAATCTGCGGCCCCCCCACCGCCAGCAGCAGCAACAAGCTTAGGCTGACCAGCGCCACCAAAGAAGGGAAAAGCAAGTTGCGAGTGAGGGCCAAGCGCAAATTGGCCTGCAGCAGCCGCTGGTTCTGGCGGCGAAACCCCCGCTGCTCGTGCTGTTCCTGGCTGTACACCTTGATCAGGGCAATGCCGTTCAGGTCCTCTTGAATGAGATCGCTCAGATCCGCCAACTCCTGCTGCACCTGGAGCTGCTCCTGCTGCAGGCGGTTGCTGCTCAACTTCACCAGCACCAACATCACCGGAAACACCGATAGGGCCAGTGCGCTGAGGCGGGGCTCAATGCCAAACATGGCGGGCAGAGTGGTGGCATAGGCAAAGATCGTGTTGGCCAAATTGAGTAGGGCAAAGCCCAACAGGCGGCGGATGTTTTCCACATCGCTGGTGATGCGGGTGAGAATGTCCCCAATGGTCTGCTGGGCAAAGTAGGAAGGCTGCAGGGTGAGCAAATGCTCGAAGATGGCTTGCTTGAGGTGAAACTCCACCTGCCGTCCCACCCCAAACATCCACACCCGCGAGGCAATGCGAATGCCCATCATCAGGCTGGAGACGACCAGCACCGTCAAGGCGTAAAGGGCAATGCGCCGGGCCGACAAAGTGGCCAGGTTCTGGCTGAGGTCATCGATGACCAGCTTGACGTACCAGGGCAGGAACACCCCCAGGCCATTGACCAAGAGCAGGGATCCAATGCCCAACCCCACCTGTCGTCGATAGGGGCGCAGATAATGGGCCAATTGTCGGAGATGGGATCCGGTCACTCACTTGCTCCCTGCATCCTCTCCCACTCTAGCGCTCAGCCAGATCCCCCCGGTAGGGATCAGGCCAGAACCTGAGCCGGAGCTTGCTGGGCCAATTGCGCTGTTTCCCGCCGCGCCCAGGCATCCGCCTGCAAAATATCCTCCAGGCTGGGATCGGCAATGACTTGATGCCGCTCACAAACCCGCTCCAAGAGACGGGGAATATCCAAAAAACGGATGCGCTCCTGCAAGAACAGGGCCACCGCCGCTTCGTTGGCCGCATTCAACACTGCCGGCAGCGTTCCCCCCCTCCGTCCAGCGGCATAGGCCAACTCCATGCAAGGATACTTGCGGTGATCCGGGGCCTTAAAGGTGAGGGATCCCAGCTTGACCAAATCGAGGGGATCCCAGGGGGTGGCCAGGCGTTCCGGCCAACTGAGGCCGTAGAGGATGGGCAGGTGCATGTCCGGCCAGCCCAACTGGGCCAGAACCGAGGTATCGGCCAGCTCGATCAGGGAGTGGACAATGCTCTGCGGGTGGATGAGGATGTCGATGTGGTCGTAGTCCAGGCCGAAGAGCCAGTGGGCCTCGATCACCTCCAGGCCCTTGTTCATTAGGGTAGCCGAGTCGATGGTGATTTTGCGCCCCATCACCCAATTGGGATGCTTGAGGGCATCGGCCAGGGTGACCTGATCCAATTTTTCGGCAGGCCAATCCCGAAAGGCGCCACCCGAGGCAGTCAACAGGATTCTTCGCAGGGATCCCGCGGGCACCCCCTGTAAACACTGGAAAATGGCCGAATGCTCAGAGTCGACGGGGATCAGGTTCACCCCGTACTGCCGCACCAAGGGCAGCACCACCGGCCCCCCTGCCACCAGGGTTTCTTTGTTGGCCAGGGCAATGTCTTTGCCGGCACGGATGGCCGCCAGGGTTGGCAACAAACCGGCGCAGCCGACGATCCCCGTCACCACCCGCTGGGCCGCCGGGTGAGCCGCCACCTGACACAGCCCCTCCGTTCCGGCCACCAACTCCGGCAGCGGTCGGATCCCGGTCAGCAGCGACCGCAGCTCCGGCAGCAGTTCTTCCCGGCCAATGGCAACCATCTGGGGCCGAAACCGCCGTACCTGCTCGGCCAAGAGGGCGACGTTGCTGTAGCTGGTCAGGCCAACAACCTGAAAACGCTCTGGATACTGGGCCACCAAGTCCAGAGTTTGGGTGCCAATCGAGCCGGTGGAGCCGAGCAAGGTGATGGCTTGCATAAAGGATCCCTTTACCCCTGAAAGAGCGTGACGTCCTCCCAACGCAGACTTCCCCTCGCGCAACTTGCCCAAGGACTCCGTCCCGCTATTGCGAACGGCTCCACCTCGCGTTCGGGGATCCCTGCCTCACGCCCCTTCATCTTATTCCTATCTGGCTCTCAACTGGAATCTGTGGGCTCCCTCCGATCCCCGACAGCGGGATCCTATGCGGCTGTGGGGTCCGCGATGCCCCCCTTCCCCAGATTTTGGTTTCAAACCTTTCCCGACTGAGAACGCAGCCACTGGCTGAGCAGCGCCTCGATCAGCTCCGAAAGATCTTGATCCGATTCCAACAGGATGCGCTTCACGGCTCGGTGAGTCTCTTTGGGGATTTGACATACTCCCCTGCCTAAAGACAGAGGATTCTGGTTCCTGGTTCTGCGACAGCACTTACCGTGTCAGGTTGCCCCTCCACAGCAGCGGTGCTCATCTCCCCAGGCGTTTCCCCTTTCGGGGCGGTTCCCTTTTGCCCAAAGGTACCGTTGTTCCACTCCTCACCCAACAGCTCCAGCCCCTTGCGCAGGATGTTGATGGCCGCGTTCTCATCACGGTCAATCACCACCCCACACTGAGGGCAGCGGTGGGTACGAGTGGACAGCGTCTTCTTCACTCGGCAGCCACACTGAGAGCAGTCCTGACTGGTGTACTGCGGCGGCACGGCCACCACCACCTTGTTGAAGACCTTCCCGTAGTAGTCGAGCCACCCGGTGAATAAACTCCAACTCGCGTCGTGAATCGACTTGGCTAAGTGGCGATTCTGCGCCAAGTTACGCACCTGTAAGTCCTCATACGCCACGACGTCGTTAGACGCCACTACGCACCGGGCCAGCTTCACAGCCCAGTCTCTACGCTGGCGTTGAACCTTCAGGTGTACCTTGCCCAGCCGCTTCCTCTGCTTGTGGTAGTTCTTAGATTGGGGTTTAGCCCCTTTCCGAAACTTCCGGCTCAGTCTGCGCTGCTCTCGCTTCAACCTCCTTTCGGCACGACGCAAGAACTTTGGGCACTCTACCTTGTGGCCGTGGCTGTCGGTGTAGAAGTGCATCAAGCCCACATCCAGCCCCACCACCTCGCCGGTGTAGCCCACCTTCTCCCGACGCTCCACGTCCAGGCAGAACTGGGCGTAGTAGCCATCGGCTCTCCGCACTACCCGCACCCGATTGATTTTCAGGGTGAGGATGTCCCGCCGCGCCTCGCTGTTGCAGTACAGGGCAAAGGTGCCCGCCTGGAAGCCGTCCGTGAAGGTGATAGACATCCCATCCTGGGAGAGCTTCCAGCCAGACTGCTTGTACTCCACGGAGCGACAGTGCTTCTGGAACCTTGGATGGCCCTTCCGAGCCGCCTTCTCCTTGCAGCGGCGATAGAAGTTGGAGATGGCAGACCAGGCTCGCTCCGCACTAGCCTGCCGGGCCTGAGAGTTCAGCTTCTGGGCGAAGGGGAACTCCTGAGCCAAGTCCTTGCAGAGGGAGTACAACGTGGCCCTGTTCACCCCCTGATGATCCATCCAGTGGCGCAGGCACTTGTTGCGCACAAACTGGGCAGTACGAATGGCCTCATCCAGGGCTTGGTACTGCTGGGCTGTGCCGTTGAGGAGCTTGGCTTCGAGGACGCGCATGGGCCCACTCTAGCGCAGGTTAGCAAGATAAAAGCCGCCCTGGTCGCGTCAGCGGGCCGTAGGCCTTAGGGCGGGGCTTTAGACCCAGTTTTTTGGTAACTGTTCCGAGGTGGGACGGGCAGGGGTGTCGATCACCGTGTGCTGAAAGCCTGTGGGCGCGGGAGTGGTGGGATCCCCGGCCAATACCTTGATAGGAAAGGATGATCCCCGTTCTGCCCAGCGAGAGGCCGAGCGATTGGGATCGGCATCGATCAACAGGGCCATCCCCGACCCACCCAAAGGGGCTGCCCCTTGTTTTTGCTGAAGGTAGAGGGCCAGGTGTACCGCCGTGGTGGTTTTGCCCACGCCCCCTTTGAACCCCAAGACCGCGATATTCATCTGCCACACACCCTCCCACCCTGGTTTTACTGCCCAGTTGCGCAGGCGGCAAGAGGCTAAAGTGCGCATCGCCACGTTGGGTCTTGGGGCAAATCGGAAGAGCCGGGCGCGGGGGGAAGCGTTCCCGGTTCCGCAATCCTTAGGCTTCGCCGGTAGGATATCCTTGGCTGGCATAACCGGCTGGCTTTGGAGAATCTGACCATGCCTCATCTCTCGCGATCCCATTCCTCCTTGGGCTTGGCTCGCTCTTGGTCTATTCCGCTGGGGTTGTGTCTGGCCCTGAGCATAAGCGCCTGTGGCGGCGGGGGTTCCAGTCGCCCGCTTCCCCCAGTCTCAGCTCCTCCCACAGGACGAATTGAGGGATCCCATTTCGACGATCTCAACGGCAATGGGCTGCGGGATCCGGGGGAGCCGGGGCTGCCGGGCATTACCACGTTTTTGGACTTAAACGGCAATGGCCGCCTCGACCCGGGGGAGCCCAGCACCGTCAGCGATGCCAGCGGTAACTTTCGCTTCTCCAACTTGCCCCCTGGCACCTACCGCGTCACCGCCCTTTTGCCCCCAGGGCGAATCTTCACCACGCCGCGCTCAGGCTTGGGGCTGGAGCGGATTGTGGGCGGCAGACCTGCTCCCGAAGGGGCCTTTCCCTGGATGGTGGCCTTGCTGAACGCGGCTGAGCCGGATCCTTTTCAAGCGCAGTTTTGCGGCGGATCCCTGATCGCGCCGGAGTGGGTAGTTACCGCTGCCCATTGTTTTTTCGACGAACAAGGCAAGCAGGTAGTGAGTGCCCAAAATCTGGATCTGCTGTTGGGTACCAACCGCCTACAAATCGGCGCCGGTCAACGCATTCGCGCCGCGCAAATTGTCCTCAACCCCGGCTACAACCCCCAGGTGGGGAAACTCGGGGGGAACGACATTGCCCTGGTGCGCCTTTCTCGGCCAGTAGCTTTGGCCACCCTGCCGCTGGTGCAGCCCAACCAAACCAACCTGACAGCCCCCGGCACTGCCGCCACCATCCTCGGCTGGGGAGCCACCTTCCCCCGCGCCCTGGATCAAGAACCCAGCGGCTTTCCCCGAGATTTGCAGCAGGCCACCGTTCCCATCGTCTCCAATGCGGTGTGCAACGCGCCCCAATCCTACAATGGCACCATTTTGGATACTATGCTCTGCGCCGGCTTTCCCCAGGGAGGAGTCGATACGTGTCAGGCTGATAGCGGTGGGCCTTTGATTGTGTCCAGTGGCACGGGTTTTGCCCTGGCCGGAATCACCAGTTTTGGCATCGGCTGCGCCCAGCCCAATTTCTATGGGGTGTATACGCGGGTGTCTAGCTTCGCCGGTTTTGTGCAATCGGTAATCGGCAGTGCCCCCAGCCCAACTCCAGCACCACCCTCCCCTCCACCCCCCACCGGGACAACTGCTTCATTCGTTGTCAATTTGAGGGAAGGTGAGGTGGTTGCGGGGCTCAACTTTGGCAGCCGGGCGCAGTGAACACGAACTGTGGCAGCAAGCAGTGGTGTGGCGATCGTTTAGCTAGGCCGCCGTTCGCGCTAGCGGGACGGAGTCCTTGAAGCCCCGCCCTCTGTCCGTAGGACGAGGGTCGGAATGAAAGGCGGACATCCCCTGTTCTATAATCAACCTGGCTGTGCAAAACGGCATTGCCGGAATCTGGTACAGCTACGCGGTGGGGCATCCCGTGTCTGCTCGTGGAGGGTTCTTGCACTAGCTCCCCAATGAAGCGAGAAGCCCGCTCCGTACCGCCAGCAGTCGGAGTCGGGAGTATGTCACGATAGGGATCCCTGTTGTAACCAAACCCATTTGATTGACGGAGGAGATGTCTTTCCTATGACCCAAGTGACGATTGGCGAAAACGAAGGGATCGAATCTGCGCTGCGTCGCTTCAAGCGTCAGGTTTCTAAGGCGGGCATTTTGCGGGATTTGCGCAACCATCGGCACTTTGAAACCAACCTAGAAAAGCGCAAGCGCAAAGCGGTGGCCGTCCGGCGGAACCGCCGCAAATCTATGGCCTAGGCCATTGCCGACACTCGGAAATCTGAACCCCTCTGAACAGGGCTTGTGGCCTTGCCTGAGGTTCTGACGTTAGTTTCTCGGAATCTGGGTTGGGCCAGCCTGCAGGGAAGCCCCGCACTCTCTGCAACAGCAGGAGGGTCGGAATGAAAGGCGGATATATTCTGTGCTATAGTAATGATGCGGACACCAGAAACGGTTGTTTAAGGCACTGGTAACGGTCGATTGGGGGTGCTGTAAACCATCCCAGAGGTCCGTGGTTAGTTTACTAACTGCAGGGCTACTAAAAGCCCTCTCTGTACTGCGAAGCAGTCAGGGTCGGGTAGTTTACTTCTTCGCCAACATAGCTCTCGGGCAAAGGAGCAAAGGGGGCTGAGCGCTGGATGGCACTGAGCACGGCTGCATCCAACAGGGGATCTTCTGAGGGGGTTTGCAGGCGCAGTTCCCGCAAGGATCCCTGTCGATCCAGACGCACCTGCACCACTGTTACGTAGGAGCCGGATGCTCGCCGTACCATCCAGTGTTGGCGAACCCTTTCTTGAAATCTTGAAATTGAGCCAAGTAGTCTCCCCAATCTGGATCGGCGACGGCATTGAGGCTGGGTGGGCCTGCCTGAGAGGACTCGATCCCACTGGTGCGACCGAAGTCGGAGCTGTGGGATCCGGTAGGAAAAGTCGGGGGCAAGGTGGGAGAAGGCTCTTCCAACGGGGCTGCGATCGGCTCTGGAGAGGGCAAAGTTGGATGCGGATCCGCTGGAGCCGACAGGTAGGGTTGTGGCAAAACCTCAGGAGAACTTGCTGCTCTTTCGGGTTGAGGCTTGAGGGATTGAGCAGGAGAGATCTGAGCCGATTTGGTCTCCACTGCTGCTGCCGAGGAGGTAGCCAGTAGGCTTTGCAGATGCTGACGATAGTCCTGCAGTTGCTGGCGCTGTGGAGAGGACAGAGGCCAGTGATCCAGCCATTCTTCCGTCAGATGTAGCGCCTCCGCCCAATTGTGATCGGCAACTGCCTGCTCCAGAGCTGCTAAACCCGCTGACAGATTTTCTAACCTGGCCTTTGGCTGCTGCTGAGGAGAGGCAGAGTCGCGGTTGGGTTGGGGCATCTCAAGCTCCCTTGGGGATGGGGGGAGGATCCCAGGGACAGGACTCCCTGCGGCTGAGGTAACCAAAGGCTGTGCCGCCGCAGAAGTGGCCTCTTCACTTGGGCTGGGCACTTGCGACTGCCGCACCGATACATCGTCCCAGGGTTCAGAGACACCGGACTCACGGGCGGAGACGGGCGCAATCCACTGCGACTCTGGGGGCGGCTCATCCGCCATCTCCACCCACTGAAAGGGGAGGATCTCCTCCTCTTCCCGGATCCTAGGCTGCCAACCCACCCAGCTCATCGCAATGAAATGCAACGCGATGAAATGCAACCCTGCCGAGAGCACATTGGCCAGCCCCAGACGGCAAGGTAAGGAGCGGCGTTCCTGCTCTCGTTTTTGTTGAGAACGGCTGAGGCGAGGATCTGGATCCGTCAGTTGGTTTGGCCGGCTCTCAGCAGCCGGTTCTGGTTCGAGAGAGCTGAGCTCTGCGGCAGGTTGGGCCGGGATCCCTGTGTTACGGAGATCTCGGTTGGGGTTCAATTCGTTTTGCACCTTTCCACCTCTCCCCACAGCCACATGCCAACAGAAGCCCACTGACACTTTTCTACTGTCAGAGGATCGCACAGTGCGTATCCTGGAGGGCACCTGGTTTATGCCTTTTGGTCGCAAGCTCAAAATCACCTACCCCAACGGCCTCATCCACATCATTTTCACAGCGGCTACCCCATCGACGACCAAACCTCGCAGGTGGTGCAATTCTGTTTGCGCAACGATTCAGAAGCAGAGGTGAGTGCTGAGAGCATGACTCTAGTCAATAATAAGCTCAACTATACTGAGAATAATGTATAATATGTTCAGTACGGATTACTACCAGTTGATCTTTCTGTTTACTTTCGAGTCTGCCAACATGGTAGCCAAAGCAAAGCAGAAAATTGGTAGTAAGACGACACGGAAACTGCGCTTTGGGTATTCTACTCAAAGCTTTGCGGGATACCGCCATTCTGTTTGGACTCCGTCCCGCTAACGCGAATGGAAACAAACAGAATGCTATCGCTGCATAGTTGAACAGTGATGTTCAGCAGTGTTCAGCGTAAATGTATCAGTATCATCGCCTTCGATCGGCAGGTGACCCTTGAGGATCAACGGGTTCTGGAAAGCACCGACTATGACGTTCCCCTCGATATCAAGGCGGAGCAGCACATGTTCACGGATAAACCCGGCATCATCATGCGTCGCAAGCTGGCTGCCCTCTTGAAAGCCCACGGAGAGGTGGAAGTGCGGCGGAGCAGGGATCCCGAACCCACGCCAATGGTCGGGCAGACCCAAAAGAGGGGCCGGAGCAGCCCCCCTTGGGTTTGAGAGTCTTGATTAGATTCCTCGTCAGAGCAGGGAGAGGCGCTCTCCTCGTAACTGGAACTACTTGATCTTGACGGTAGCGCCGGCTTCTTCCAGCTTCTTCTTGATGTCGTTGGCTTCCTCTTTGGCAACCCCTTCTTTGACGGGTTTGGGAGCCGCCTCGACCAGATCTTTGGCATCCTTCAGACCCAAGCCGGTCAACTCGCGCACCACCTTGAGGATGGCGATCTTCTTGTCGGCTGGCACAGCCTCGAGGATGACATCAAAGGCAGTTTGCTCTTCCACCGGCTCAGGGGCTGCCGCCGGAGCTGCCGCCGCCGCTGCCACAGGAGCTGCCATGACCATGCCGCTGGCTGGGGCTGCTGCACTGACGCCAAAGGTTTCCTCGATGGCTTTCACCAGCTCGGAAGCTTCCAGCAAGCTCAAGGCTTTCAACTCTTCCAAAATCTTTGCAACGCGCTCTGAAGGCATGATGGTTTCTCCTTAAGGGGTAATGGAATGGATGACATAGGTTTGGGCTGATGAACCGAAGCCCTTTAGGCAGCCTCCTTGTCGGCAATGGCCCGGATGGCCCGCCCCAGAGAGGCTGGGATCTCGTGGATACCGCGCGCCACTTGCGTGGGCACAGCATTGAGCCCGACCGCCAGGCCGGTGGCCACCGACTTGAGGCTGCCCGCCACTTGGGCCATGAGCACTTCCTTGGGTGGTAGCTCGGCGATGGCCTTGGCCTGCTCCAAGGTCAGGGATAGCCCTTCAATGCCAGCACCGCGGAACTCGGTTTTCTTGGTTTGCTTGGCAAAATCTTGATACGCCTTCAGGGCGGCTGAAATATCGCCCCGAATCAAGATAAAGGCCGTCGGCCCCGCCAAAAAGGGAATGATCCCTGCCCAAGCTTTTTGGTCGGCGATGGCTCGCCGCATCAGGGTATTCTTAACAACCATGCAAACCGAATCCGACTTGCGCAGCTCTGCCCGCAGTTGGTCCATCTCCGCAACGGTCAGCCCCTTGTAGTCGATCACCAGCACCATTTGGCTGGCCTGCAGCAGGGATCGGACTTTATCGACGATCTCCGCTTTCTTCGCTAAAGGTTGCTTGCCCATGCGCTCACCTCCTTTGTTGTCAATGGTCACCCAGGGTTAACGGGTGGTGAATCTGGGTTCTGCCAAACAGAATGCGCCCCAGCCGTAGCCGAGACGCATGGAGATAAGCGCACCCTCAAAAGCGATCCAAGAAGGGATCCCTTTGAACTTCGCTCAAACCTCGGCAGGACATTAAGCCCGCGGGCACCTGCTGTCTTCGGCTTGCTATTCGACTGGGGAAAGATGTTCTGCCGGGATCCTCCTCCAAATTACACTCACTCAAACCCTTTTCAACCCATCGCAGCGCCGAAGCCAGGCTTAGGTCGCCGACTTCAGCTCCCGCAGGGCATTGATATCAACCTCAATCGAGGGCCCCATTGTAGCAGAAACGTGTAGGGTTCGCCAATACTTGCCCTTGGCTCCAGAGGGACGGTTGCGATCGATGGACTCCTGCACTGCCTTTAGGTTCTCCAGCAGAGCTTCGACGGGGAACTTGCACTTGCCGAAGATCAAATGCACAATGCCGGTGCGATCTGCCCGATACTCCAGCTTGCCGGCTTTAAACTCTTTGATCGCCTGGGCCAGATCCATGGTTACCGTTCCCCCCTTGGGAGAGGGCATGAGGCCGCGCGGCCCCAACAGCCGCCCCAGCTTAGCCACCTGGGGCATCACATCGGGGGTGGCGATCAGAAGGTCAAAATCCATCATGCCCTTGCTGATTTCCTCGATCAGGTCTTCATAGCCAACCCGATCCGCCCCTGCATTTTGGGCCTCCACCACTTTCTCGCCGCGGGCAATCACCGCCACTCGGATTTCTTGGCCGGTGCCCCTGGGCAAGACCACGGTGGTGCGCAGTTGTTGGTCGGCGTACTTGGGATCGATCCCCAGGCGGATGTGAACCTCTGCCGCCTCTTCAAATTTGGCGGTGGCCGTCTCTTTCATCAGGGCCAAAGCCGCTTCGGGAGCATAGGCAATGGGCTTCACCTTCTCCCGCAAAGCCTGCATACGTTTGGAAAGCTTTCGAGCCATTGTTTCTCCTCGGGGTACTGGCGAGAACTTCTCTCCCCCACAGTGGTTTGCTAGAACAACTTTTTCAAGACCGTGAACACCTCAGACCGGGCAAGGGATCCCTCCATCAATCCACCACCGTCACCCCCATGCTGCGAGCAGTTCCGGCAATAATTTTCATGGCCGCCTCCACATCGTGGGCATTCAAATCCGGCAGCTTCTGCTCGGCGATCTGGCGCAGTTGAGCCCGCGTCAGGGATCCCACCTTGGTTTTGTGGGGCTCGCTGGAGCCGGACTCAATGCCCAGAGCCTTCTTGATCAACACCGAAGCCGGCGGCGTCTTGAGGACGAAGGTAAAGCTGCGATCCTCGAAGATGGAGATTTCAACAGGCACCACCATCCCGGCCTGATCCGCCGTCTTGGCGTTGTACTCCTTACAAAAGGCCATGATGTTGACCCCGTGTTGACCCAAGGCTGGGCCAATGGGGGGAGCGGGGGTGGCCTTGCCCGCCTGAATGGCCAACTTGACCACGGCCACCAACTTCTTAGCCATGAAACGCGGTTACACCTCTTTTCGCACTTGACCAAACTCTAATTCTACCGGGGTATCGCGCCCGAAAATCGAGATCAACGCCTTGAGCTTGCCCCGTTCTGGGCTGACCTCCACCACCTCGCCGTAGAAACCCTGGAAGGGGCCGGATAGCACCTCGATGCGATCCCCAGGGGCCATGTCGATTTTGAGGGGCACTTCCTCCACCTCGACGCTGCTGAAGATGCGCTGGACTTCGCTTTGGCTGAGGGGACGCGGTGTAACATGCCCCCGACCGCGACCGTAGGCCCGCTTTTCTTCGGTGCCAACAAAGTTGATCACATTGGGGGTTGTTTTCACCACCATCCAAGTGTCGTCGTTCATGTCCATGCGCACCAGGACATAGCCGGGAAAAATCTTCTCCTCTTGCTCCTGGCGCTTGCCGGATCGATCCAGCTTGAAGCCCGTCCGCTTCGGGATCACCACCTCGACAATTTGATCCGCCACATCCAAAGCAGCCGCCCGTTGCATCAGGGTGCTCTTCACTTTGTTCTCGCAGCCTGAGGCCACCTGCACGGCGTACCAGCGCAGGTTGCGACGCTCTTGACCTTCCCCCTCGTCTGGTTCCGGGATCGCGTCTGCAGGCTCAAAGTGCTCCACACGGCCCCCACGACGTTTTCGCTGCTGCTCTGGCCTCATCACCTCACATCCTCCCTGTAGCCATCCTTGAACATGACTCTCTTGCCCCTCAGGACAGAACATCACAAGAACAGCTGAGTGGCTACCCAAGCAAACACTTGATCGACCAGGTAGATGAAGGAAGCAAAAGCCAACACAATCAGTAAGACCCCTACCGACTCGCCGATCAATTGCCGGCGGCTCGGCCAAACAATCTTGCTTAATTCTGTGCGGGTCTCTTGAATAAAACCCAGGATCCCTTTGGGTGCGGTGGAACTGTCTTTGGAGTGGCCCCGGCTGGCGGGATCCAAACGCTGCTCCGTATCGGTTTTGCTGGAGGGGGTGCTCTTAACCACGGCGGTGTTCTCCTAATGGATCCCGAAAACGGCGTACCGCATTTCAGCAGGCACGGGATCGGCTTTGCGATCCTAACAGATTTACCGGGAATGGGATCCAACCTTAGGGAGTGGGGGTGGGCTCAGGTGCCAAGGAACCGGGAGAAAGCGGGAGGGAGCGGCGGCGGGATTGGTTAAATTGCTCCACAGCAGCATCAACGCTGGCCTTGCCGTCCCAGCGGGAAGCAGCATTCTGGCGGGAGAGGAAGTCGGCAGCCCGGAAGAGATCGTTGACGTTGATGCTGGTGCCATCCAACAGAGGGGGATTGCTGTCGCGGCGAATGGCATCGTTGACACTTCCGCTTTGGGCCAGGGCCACCCCAGAACCGCTCAGAACCGAGCTCAAGGCCATTCCCACCAGAAGCAGCACTGGGGGCGAGGGGATCCCACGCCAGGAGACAAGCGATGGATTCAGGAGACGGTTGAGAAGCTTGCCGAGCATGATTTATTTCTCCGCTTCGTTTACACGAGGGTGCTGCTCCGCCAGCCCCTCTACCAACAACTGCTGCTCTTCGGCGGTCAAGGGGCGCTTGGCCAACAGGTCTGGCCGCCTTTGCCAGGTTCGAACCAGCTGCTGCTGCAGACGCCAACGGGCAATGGCTTGATGGTCGCCTGAGAGGAGTACCGGCGGCACCTTGTGCCCCTGAAACTCTGCCGGGCGGGTGTATTGAGGATAGTCCAACAGCCCCGCCTGGAAGCTTTCGCTCTTTAACGAGTCTACCTTGCCCACAGTGCCCGGCAAGAGCCTCACCACGCCGTTGATCAGGGCCAGCGCCGGAATTTCCCCCCCCGTTAGGACAAAATCCCCCAGCGACACCTCGCGGGTGGCCAGGTATTGGCGGATGCGTTCGTCAAAGCCCTCGTACTGGCCACACAGCAGGATCAGCTGCGCCTTCTGGGCCAGCTCCTGCAGCAGCGCCTGGTTTAGCGGTTGCCCCTGGGGCGTCAGCAGAATGATCTCGCAGGGATCCAACCGGGGCAGGGAGGCGACAGCAGCGAAGAAAGGCTCTGGCTTGAGCACCATGCCCACCCCACCCCCGTAGGGCTCATCATCGACACGGCGGTGCTTGTCGGTGGCGAAGTCTCGTGGGTTAGTGCAGTGGACTTCGGCGATCCCCTGCTGTAGGGCTTTGCCCACCAGCCCAATGCGCAGCGGCGTTTCGAAAAATTCGGGGAAAAGGGTGAGGATATCGAACCGCACAGGACTCAGGACGAGGTGCGCAACCGCTCCAAATCCAGGCGCAAGGACTCAATCTGATGGATCAGCTCCATCAACTCAGCCATCTCTTCTCTGGAGATAGCCGGCTTGTTGGGGGAGGAAGCTGGTGTCGGGGGAGCATTCTCGACAGGCGCTTCAGAGTCAGGACTTGCCGAGGGGGCGTTGGCGGCTGGATCCCTGAGACTCTCAACGTAACGAACTGCCTCCTGCTCGATCAACTCTCCCTTTTGCTCCAGCTCCGCCGCCAGTTGTCCCAAGTCCATCGAAAGGCGGTTGAGGTTTTCGGTGCGCTTTTCCGGGTCTTGCAGGATCTCCACCAGAGCGGTGGCTGTGCCGTAAAAAATGTGGCGAGCCCGCGTGAACCAATCTGAAGAGCGAGAACTCATGGCAGCAGAAAGAGGTGGGTTGTGGATTATTCTAGGCGATCCACCCGACGGGATGAGCCCAAGGATACAAGCAGAATACCCGGCGTTCGAGGACAGACTGGAGTCTAGTTCTCCAAAGTCTTGAGGGCAATCTCAACCTGAAGACAGGGTTTAATCGACGGCGCGGATCTCGCCGCTGTTCAGGCGCTCCACAATCGATTCCAGCAGTTCGTGCTCTTCTGGGGAAATTTCTTGATCGGCCATGACGGCACTGAGAATCTGCTGTTGCTCGGCGCGAGTCAAGACTTTGTCCGCCAAAGCCCGGTTGATTAGAGCTCTCAGCTCAGAGGGTTGAGAGGGTTCCACCGTTTTTCTCCTAGCGCTGGAGGGCAAGGGGTCCCATAATGGGGTTCTGGATCCAAGAAGCAATGGACAGCGGCCCACCACCCAGTATAACGGTACGGCTGTGGAAACCCAGGTATCCTCAAAAGACCAGAGATCCCAACCTGTGGGGGTGATTGGCGGCGGGCAGTTGGCGCAGATGTTGGCCTTGGCAGCTCGCCAGATGGGGATCCCGCTGGTGGTGCAGGCTGCTGCTCCCACCGATCCGGCGGTGGCAGTGGCCGATGGGGTGGTTTGGGGATCCACAGCCGACAGCCAGGCCACGGCCCAGTTGTTGGAGCGCTGCCCGGTGGTTACTTTTGAAAACGAGTTTATCCCTCTGCCGGAGCTGAAAAAACTGGATCCGGAGGGATCCCGCTTTCGTCCCAGCCTCAGCACGCTAGAGCCGCTGCTGGACAAGTTGCACCAACGGCAGTTCCTGGCGCGGTTGGGGTTGCTGGTGCCGACTTTTTTTCCGCTGGAGGCGGTGTTGGATTCGGCAGACCTGGCTGGACTGGGCTTTCCGGTGGTGCTCAAGCGACGGCGGCAGGGCTACGATGGGCAGGGCACCCGCATCTTGCACGAGCGAGCGGCTTTGCAGCAGGCCCTTAGCCAATCTGAGGGGATCCCGCTATTGCTGGAGGAATGGATCCCGTTCGAGCGGGAGCTGGCGGTGATGGTAGCGCGGGGGCTGAAGGGAGAGATCCGGGTTTATCCGGTGGTGGAAACTGTGCAGATTGAGCAAATCTGCCGCCATGTCCTGGTGCCTGCCCGCATCCCCCCAACCACCGAGGCCGAGATCCGGCGCTTGGCAGCCGATCTGATGGAAAAATTGGGTGCAGTTGGCGTGTTTGGCATCGAGCTGTTCTGGGTGCCGCCGCCCCACCCCAAGGCCGGGATCTGGATCAACGAAATCTCGCCGCGGGTCCACAATTCCGGCCACTACACCCTAGAAGCCTGCCGCACCTCACAATTCGAGCAACACCTGCGGGCCATCCTCGGCCTGCCCTTGGGGGATCCCTCCCTCAAGTGTGGGGGGGCAGTGATGGTGAACCTCTTGGGCTATGAGCATTCCACCGGCGATTACGCAGAAAAGCGGCAGCGCCTGGCCCAGCTCCCCAATGCCACGGTGCATTGGTACCACAAAACCCCTGCCCGCCCAGGGCGGAAACTGGGCCATGTGACCGTCTGTCTGCCGACTGCTCCCTCTCCTTTCGAAGCAGCAGCCCTTGTCCGCACCCTCGAATCCCTCTGGTACCCCCAGCCATGAGCCAAGCGCAGGATCCCTCATTTTCTCCAGCCACACAAGCCCTGATCCAGGCCATGCAACGGCGGGATGTGCCCGCGGTAGCCCAGCAGGTCAACCGCCTCTCCCCCCAAGAGCGCCCCGCCGTGTTGACCCCTGCCCTCCAATACCTGGCCGAGGTGGATCCCGCCAGCGCCCAGTGGTTTGTTCGCCACCTCATGGCCCCTGCGGTCAAAGCGCAACTGCGAGAAGGGATCCTCAAAGCCGCCCAAGACTACCTACAGGAAGCCGGCTTCACCGAAGGGATCGACTACGAATTCAAGCCTGTTCGCGAAAGCGGTGCAGAGCACCATCCCCAATCGGGGGGCAACATCTTGAGCATCAGCCGCAGAGCCTTGCCCTACGCGGCTCCCGATGACGATCCCTTGGGGCAGTTGTTGTTGGCGGAATTCTGCGAATTGCGGGACTAGGCCACTATGAGCAGTACGAGTTATCGGCTGCAGCTGTTGGACATCACCGCCCTGCCCCAACTGCTGGAGCTGGATCGGCGGTGCTATGGGGGATACTGGGGAGAACAGGGATATCGAGCGGAGCTGGAACGACCCACAAGCACGGTGATTGGGGTAGTGGCGGAACCCGTTGCCGTTGGTGCCCCGTGTGGCTCGGGCCGAGCCGAGTTCCCCCTTCCCTCTCCAGGCCCCACCTCGCCGACGCAGACGACAAAAGAGCTGGTGGGCTTCGGCATTCTCTGGCGTATTGAAGAAGAAGCACATATCATCTCCTTGGCGGTGGATCCCGAGTACCGACGACAGGGCTTGGGCCGGCGGATTCTGGAAGAACTGCTGAACCAAGCGAGAGCAGCAGGCTGCCGCTGGGCTACTCTGGAGGTAAAGGCTTCCAATCAAGCGGCAATCCGCCTGTACGAATCGGCAGGGTTTCAACGGCTGGGACGTCGCAAGGGGTATTACAACGGAGAAGATGCGCTGGTGTATTGGAAGAAACCGATTTAGAAAAGCGTCAATTGTATATAAATTGAAGGGCTGTGAACGTTTTTCGGGATACACCTCAAGCCAGACAACAAGCAAGCCAATGGGCTAAGAATATCAAGGCTGCGGGCGATACAATGCAATACAACACATTGACCGGGTGCCGATTGCGTATTTGATTCTTTTATAGATCATCAAAGTGCTCTCGTTTTGTGGATGCAAACTGCTCGACACAGCTCCTTCCGGCAACATTGGCTCTAGCCAATGCAGGCGCATCTACCGTGCAACGGAGACGCTGACTTGATCACGGAGCTCCTGCTCGGTGGGGAAAAGCTATAGCCTGCGATATCAACACCTTGAATTCGATCCTTGCCGTTTGGTGGCCGATCAGAGCTTCAACTTACGGCTGGAGTCCTTGGGCTAATAAGATGTAAAGTTTTATTTCGAGATCCAACATTTCTGCTTCAATATATATTTTTCATATCGTATCCCCCCTCTGGCCAGCTTGCCTGAAAAAACACTTCAGGCTAACCTACACTTGTTATCTGTCCATCCTGAGCATTTTCAAGCTGTGAGGATCATTATGGACATCTCTGGAAACACCATTGGAGATGAGGCCATCTCTTTTGTCGTCAGTCTTTGGTCTAGGCTTATCGATTTTATGCCCAATCTCCTTGCGGCGATTGCCATCTTAATTCTGGGTTGGATAGTGGCCACGGCGGTAGCCTTCGGCGTTAGAGGACTGCTCAAAAGGACGCAACTGGACAATCGCTTGGCTGCTTGGGTTTTGGGCCAAAAGCCCGGCGAGAAGCTGCCCCAAACGGAGCGCTGGGTGGCCGCTGCCGTCTACTGGGTGATTCTTGCTTTTGTGTTGGTGGCGGTACTGAATGCCCTGCAGCTTCAAGCTGTCTCCGATCCGCTCAACAGGTTTTTGGGGGAAATCTTCGTTTATCTGCCACGGGTGGGTGGGGCGCTGGTGCTGCTGGCTGTGGGCTGGGCGGTGGCTACAGTTGCCCGGCTGGCAGTCATCCAGGGGCTGCGGCGTTTCAACCTCGATGAGCAGTTGGCCCGGCCTCTACAGCAGGAAAGCGCTGCCGGTGAGGCAGGTGCAGAAGGAACCCCAACCGGCCAAGAGGGAGGTACAGAGGTCACCCCTTTCCTACTGAATGAAACTTTGGGCAATGCCCTTTACTGGCTGATTCTGCTGTTCTTTTTGCCGATCATCCTGGATACCCTGAACCTGCAGGGGCCGCTGCAGCCGGTGCAAAACCTGCTGGATCAGTTGCTGTCGATGGTGCCGCGGATTTTGGGGGCGCTGATCATCGGTGTGGTGGGCTGGTTTTTGGCCCGCATCGTGCGTGGGATCGTCTCCAATTTGTTGGTGGCAGCAGGGGCAAATCGGTTGGGGGCACGCTTTGGCGTTCCCCAGTTGGCCCAGATCGTCGGGACGGTGGTGTATGTCTTGGTGTTGATCCCGGCGGTGATTGCGGCGCTGAATGCCTTGGAAATTCGGGCCATCTCCGATCCGGCGGTGGCGATGCTGGAGCAGGTGTTGCGGGCCATTCCCATGATCGCGGGATCCGCTTTGATCCTGGCCGTCTTTTACTTGCTGGGGCAATTTTTGGCCAGCTTGGTAACCCAGTTGCTGCAGGCGGTGGGTTTTGACCGTCTGGTCGCGGGGCTGGGCTTGCCCCTACCTGCTGCTCCTGAGCCTGAAGGGGATCCCGCTGCCAAACGTCGCACTCCCTCCGAGATCGCCGGCTTGGTGGTCTGGGTAGGCGTGGTCTTGTTTGGGGCGGTGCCGGCAGTGGAGTTGCTGCAGTTTGCCGCCCTAACCGACATTGTGCAGGGGCTGTTGCTGATTTCCGGTCGGGTGCTCATCGGCGCCCTGGTGTTTGGGATCGGTCTTTATTTGGCCAATTTGGCCCACTCTATGATCAAGAGCTTGGGTAGCCCTTCCTCAGGGGTACTGGCCCGGGCGGCGCGGGTGGCTATCTTGGTTTTTGTTGGCGCCATGGCCCTGCAGCAGATGGGCGTGGCCACCGACATTGTGGTGTTGGCTTTTGGTCTGGTTCTGGGGGCGATTGCCGTGGCGGTGGCGTTGGCTTTTGGGTTGGGAGGTCGCGATGTAGCTGCCGAGCAGATCCGGCAATGGCTCAAGAGAGAGTGAGAGCGGGCTTCGTAGATATCGCCAAGGGAGACTTTGGTAGAATCACTCGGCTGTGCTACCACCTAGACGATCTGCAATCTAGGCTGAGCAGAGCACCGAGACTCAAGCGTAGGCGAATGCGGCAAGCGGCGTTTCGTCTGCGGGAGAGAATCAGGAACTTGGTGGACGAGTGCCATCGCAAGGTAGCGGCGTTCCTAACGGATAACTACCGATTGATATTCCTCCCCACTTTCGAGTCAGCCAAGATGGTTGCCAAGGCAGGGAGGAAGTTTGGTAGCAAGACGGCAAGGGCGATGCTCACCTGGGCGCACTACCGGTTCAAGCAGTTCCTGAAGTTTCAAGCCAAGAAGAAAAACGTGGTCGTCGTGGAAGTATCGGAAGCGTACACCAGCAAAACCTGTACTAAGTGCGGGCACATCCACACTAAGTTAGGTGGCGCAAAGGTGTTCACATGCCCCAAGTGCAACCACAGGCTACCACGAGATTGGCAAGGCGCTCTGGGTGTTATGCTCAGAGCTTTGCGGGATACCGCCTTTCTGTTCGGACTCCGTCCCGCTGACGCGGTCGCGTCAGCGTCGCGTAGTGACAACGGAAACGGACAGAATGCTATCGCTTCACCGTTGAGCAGTAATGCTCAGCAGTGTTCAGCGTAAATGTATCAGCCTTTCTCTGTAGACGTTCGATTGCACCTAAAAAATTGCCCCGCCCATCACCGGGCGGGGTTATTGCTGCATCCTCAGGCCAGCTTAAACTGCCTCTGGAACTTTGGCCTCTTCCGCCGCCACTTCCTGCACCACGATCTTGCCCCGGAACACCACGTAGTTGTAGATGTTGTAGGACAAGATAACCGGGATCAGAAAGCCAATAAAGGTGAGCATAAACACCAGCGAGCTGGGGGAGGCTGCCGCTTCGTAGATGGTGACGCTGGGGGGGATGATGTTGGGGAAGACCATGAACCCCAAGCCGATAAAAGAAAGCGCAAAGATCAAAAAAGTGTAAACCAAAACGCTATTTTCTTCCCGCCGGCGCAGGCTGCTCAGCAACAACGCCACAAACAAAAGCCCCAGCGCCGGAATGGCGGCAAAGATGTAGAAAAGGGGAGGCGAGAAGAGCTGGGATCGCGCCTGCTCGGACATGATGGGCGTGCTGACAGTGATAAACAGCGCCCCAAGCAGGGTGGTCCAGGTGGCGATGGTTGCCGTCCTGTAGTAGGTTTTTTGGAGTTCCCCGGTGGTTTTCACAATCAAGTAGGCCGAGCCGATCAAGACATACCCCTGGATGAGGGTAAGAGCTACCAGCAGGGAGCGCCAGGTCAGCCAATCCCAGGGGCTGCCGGCAAAGTGGCCGGCTTCGTCCACGCGGATCCCTTCGAAGACGCTGCCCAAGGCAAATCCCTGGCCCAAGGCTGCCAAAAAGCTGCCCACTCCAAAGGCCAGGTTCCACACCAACTTGTTGTCGGCGTTTTCCCGAAACTCGAAGGAAACGGCCCGCAAGATCAGGCCCACCACCATGATCACCAAGGGTATGTAGAGGGCATTGAGAATGGTGGCGTAGGCGAGAGGAAAAGATCCAAATAGGGATCCCCCCATCAACACCAGCCACGTCTCGTTGGCATCCCAAACATTGCCCAAGCTGGTCATGAGGATGCTGCGCCGGGTCTCGCTGGAGGCCGTCAGGGATAGGATGCCGACCCCCAAGTCAAAACCGTCCAGCAAGACGTAGAGGAATAGGAATAGGCCCAGGATAAAAAACCAAACCTGGGGCAGAAACCGCTGTAAAGGCTCAAAAGATTCCATCGCTGTTCCCTCTGCTTTGAGTATTTCTGACCAGTGCGAGACAGTTCCCGATGGCGATCCCCAGTCCCTCTCCCTCTAGGGAAGGGAAGTTGGGAGTTGACGTAGCGAAGGGTTTCACTGCTGTGGGGAATGGGCCTGCTACGTTGCCCTGTTGCTACTTGGAGTCACCAGTTAGATGGCTACCAAACTGCTGCTACCGAGCTTCTGCAGGACGGCGATCTGGCTCGTGGCGGGCAGGCTCGACCACGATCACCGGCTGCGTTGCCGGGACAGGGGCGGGCAACTCCAGGTTTGGCCCTTCGCGGATGATGCGGCTGCCAAAGTAGAGAGCGGCAACGAAGAACACAGTGTACAATGCGGTCAGGCCAACCAGAGAAAATAGCACTTCTCCTGCCGGCAGGGGCGAAACCGATTCCACCGTGCGCAGTTGTCCATACACAATCCAGGGCTGCCGACCCACACAGCGGACGATCCAACCGGTTTCAACGGCGATGTATCCCAGGGGTGCTGCGAAGATCCAAGCTCTCATCAGCCACTTTTGCTGAGAAAGGGCCTCCACTGAGAGCTTGCCCCTCAGCCATTGCACAAGGGTAACTCCGACAAGCCCGGCTAGGAGGAGGCCAATGGCCACCATTGTCCTAAAGGAGTAGTAGATGAGGCCAACCATGTGGGGACGATTTTGGGGATCCCAGCTTTTGAGCCCTTGAATGGGTCGATCCAGCCTGGGTTTGAACTCCAGCAGATAGCCCAGCGCGCCAGGGATCTTCACCTCCCACTCGTTGCGCTCTTCGCGGTCGTTGGGCACAGCCAACAGGCTCCAGTCTGCCCGCTCGCCGGCAGGGATCGTCTCCCACTGGGCCTCCATGGCCGCCAGCTTGGCCGGCTGATAGCGATAGACTTGCTCCGCGCTCAGATGGCCGACGAACACCTGCAAAGGGGCGACCACCAGGGTCATTGCCAAGACCACTTTGAGGGAGCGGGAGAAGAACTCGCTGTGCCGCCGCTTGAGAATGTACCAGGCACTGATGCCACCGATAACAAACAAAGAGGTTTCCAAGGTGGCAAAAAACATGTGCAGAAAGCTGTTGACCATGAAGGGGTTGACAATAGCTTGCAGGTAGTCCCGCACCACAAATTTCCCATCGACGAACACGCCACCTGCCGGCGTCTGCAGCCAAGAGTTGGCCGTCAGGATCCAAAAGGTGGAGAGGTTGGCGCCAAAGGCCACCAGGATCGTCGAGATCCAGTGAATCACCGGCGGGACGCGCTCCCAGCCGAACAGCATGATCCCCAAAAAGCTGGCCTCCAGCATGAAGGCCATTGTGCCTTCAAACCCCAGGATGGTTCCAAAGAAGTCCCCCACTGCTTCGGAAAAAGGTGCCCAGTTCATGCCAAACTGAAAAGCCATCGGCAAGCCTGAGGCCACGCCAATGCCAAAGTTCAACACATAGAGTTTTGACCAGAAACGAGCGTGACGATAGTAATCTAGGTTGCGGGTTTTTAGCCAAAGCCCCTCAATCACAACAAGATAAATGGCCATTCCTGTTGTTAAGACCGGCCACAACATGTGAAAAATAGCCGTGAGGGCAAATTGTAGCCGAGAAAGCGCGACGGTGTCTAGAAACATAATTTGTACCAAGTTTAGGTGGATTGATTCATGCAGCTTTTTCCGACAACATCTGCTGCAATTGATACAGCTACATCTCTTGCATGAAAAACATCTTGCTGACTAGCAGACATCAGATGAGGCCGGGAAAGCCGCGCTTTGTGGTTCCTTCTAACATCGAATCTTGGCTAAGACAATCGACAAGCCGTCCGACTCTAAAGGTTAATTTTAGGATTCTGTGAGATATAGACCTTTTTTTGTAATTTGGACTACAAAGCAAAAAGCCCTCTGTGAACCTAGCGGCCAAAAACTGGCAGGCCATTGACATAGGGTTCTGGTTTTCTTCGTCTTTAAACAACAAAACTGTTGTCCCAATAGATCGAGGAGCAATTCCCAGCAAGGGGCGACTTCCCGTCTACAGCGCCAGCAGACGGCTGCTGATTGTCCCCGGAGCCTGCCAGAATTGGGATCCCAGTTTGCAGGGTGGGGTGGAAGATGTCGTTTATTCCGCTGGTGCGCTTTCTAGGCCAGTCCGGCTTGATTCAAGAGCTGGCCGCCTGCTTGAGATCGCAGCGACGGGCAAATCTGCAGGGGGCAGGGCGGATTGCCAAGGGGTTGATCGCCTCGGCTTTGGCCCAGCAGGAGGGAAGATCCCTGCTGGTGGTCACTGCCACGCTGGAAGAAGCGGGCCGGTGGACAGCGCAATTGGAGGGCATGGGCTGGGAGAGTGTGCAGCTCTACCCTACTTCAGAGGCTTCCCCCTACGAACCTTTTGACCTGGAACCGGAGCTGGTGTGGGGTCAGTTTCAGGTGCTGGCCGATGGTCTCCAGGGCAGGAAGGACATGGCCATTGTAGCCACGGAGCGGGCCCTCCAACCCCACCTTCCCCCTCCAGAGGTGTTGCGGGCCTTTTGCCTCAAGCTGGAACCCGGCCTGGAGATGTCGCCGCAGCAGTTGGGGCAGCAGTTGGCTCGTCTGGGCTATCGGCGGGTAAGCCTGGTGGAAAGCGAAGGGGAGTGGAGCCAGAGAGGCGATATTCTCGACGTTTTCCCGGTGGCCTGCGAATGGCCGGTGCGCCTAGAGTGGTTTGGCAACGAGCTGGAGCGACTGCGGGAGTTTGACCCAGTCAGCCAGCGCTCCCAAGATGGGATCCCCTACGTCTGGCTGACCCCCACTGGCTACGGACCCATCCTCTGGCCCGCTCTGCAGGAAAAAGCCGATCAGCTCTCCCAGGGCCTACGGCAGCAGTTGGAGCAGTCGCCCACCCCCCCGGAGGGCTTGCGCCGTTTTCTCGGCCTGCTCTACACCCCTCCCGCCAATCTGCTCAGCTATCTGGATCCCACCACCCTCATCCTGATCGACGAGCCGGAGCAGTGCCAAGCCCACAGCCGGCAGTGGCTCTACCACGCCCAAGAACAGTGGAAACAGGCCCAGGTTGCGGAGCCGGCTCTGCAGCCCTTTCACCGCCCCTTCGATCTCCATGCTCCCGACTGGGATCCCTTCCCCTGCCTGTTGGCCCGCACCTTTGCCCCTGCTGGCGAAGCCGAAGCTGCCCTTGACCTAAAAAGCCGGCCTGTGCCTACTGCTCCCCACCAGTTTGGATCCCTGGCCAAAACCCTGCGCGAGTACCGCAAGCAGCAGTTGCAGGTGTGGATCCTCTCTGCCCAGCCCTCCCGCACCGTAGCTCTGCTGCAGGAACACGACTGCCCCGCCCAGTACGTGCCCAATCCCAAAGACTTCCCGGCCATCGAGCGCCAGCTGCAGTCCTACACCCCAGTGGCCCTCAAGTATTCCGGCCTGGCCGAGCTGGAGGGGGTTCTCCTGCCCACCTTGGGGTGGGTGGTGCTCACCGACCGCGAGTTTTTCGGCCAACACAGCCTGGCCACCCCCACCTATGTGCGCAAGCGCCGCCAGGCCAGCTCCCGCCAGGTGGATCCCAACCTGCTCAAGCCAGGGGATTTTGTCGTTCACAAGGCCCATGGCATTGGCCAGTTTCTGCGCTTAGAAAGCCTCACCATTGGGGGCGAAACCCGCGAGTACCTGGTTATTCAATACAGCGATGGCCTGTTGCGGGTGGCTGCCGACCAGGTCAACTCCCTTTCCCGCTACCGCGCCAGCGGGGATGGACCACCTGCCCTGCACAAGATGTCCGGCAGCACCTGGGAAAAGACCAAACAGAAGGTGAAAAAGAGCCTGCGAAAAGTGGCCTTTGACCTGCTGCAGCTCTATGCCAAACGCGCCGAACAGGAGGGCTATGCCTTCCCGCCCGATTCTCCTTGGCAACAGGAGCTGGAAGATTCTTTCCCCTATCCCCTGACGCCGGATCAACTCCGAGCTGTCCAGGAGATCAAGCGGGATATGGAATCTCCACGCCCTATGGATCGGCTGCTGTGTGGGGACGTGGGCTTTGGCAAAACAGAGGTGGCAATCCGCGCCATTTTCAAGGCCGTAACCGCCGGCAAGCAAGTGGCTCTTTTGGCGCCGACCACCATTCTCACCCAGCAGCATTATCACACCTTAAAAGAGCGCTTCGCTCCCTATCCTATTCAAGTGGGGCTGCTCAACCGCTTCCGCACCTCGGAGGAGAAAAAAGAAATCCTATCCCGTCTCAAGAGTGGCGAACTGGATGTTGTGGTGGGCACCCACCAGCTTTTGGGCAAGGATGTGCAATTTCGGGATTTAGGCCTTTTGGTTATTGACGAAGAGCAGCGCTTTGGCGTCAACCAAAAAGAGAAAATCAAACTTCTCAAAACCCAGGTGGATGTACTCACCCTCACCGCCACCCCTATTCCCCGCACTCTGTATATGGCCTTGTCGGGTTTGCGGGAAATGAGCTTGATCCAAACTCCGCCTCCTTCCCGCCGGCCTATCAAAACTCACCTTTCTCCCTACAACCCCGAAGTCATCCGCACGGCTATCCGCCAAGAGTTGGATCGCGGCGGTCAAGTCTTCTATGTCGTCAACCGCATTGAAGGCATCGAAGAAACCAGTGCCAAATTGCGGGAGTGGGTGCCCGGTGCTCGCATTGCCATTGCCCACGGGCAGATGCCGGAAGGGGAGCTAGAGGCAACGATGCTGGCTTTTAACAATGGGGAAATCGATATCCTGGTCTGCACGACGATTATCGAATCCGGTTTGGATATTCCCCGCGTCAACACCATTTTGATTGAAAATGCTCAGGAGTTTGGATTGGCTCAGCTATACCAGCTGCGGGGGCGGGTGGGCCGGGCTGGGATCCAAGCCCATGCTTGGCTGTTTTACCGAGAAGACGGGATCCTCACCGAGGAGGCCCGCAAACGCCTACAGGCCATTCAGGAATTTACCCAACTGGGATCCGGCTATCAGTTGGCAATGCGGGATATGGAAATTCGTGGCATTGGCAACCTGCTGGGAACGGAACAATCCGGGCAAGTCAATGCGGTGGGCTTCGATCTTTACCTGGAAATGCTGCAAGAAGCCATTCGAGAAATTCGCGGCCAGGAGATCCCGCAGGTGGAGGACACGCAAATCGACCTGAATGTTACCGCCATGATCCCGCAAAGCTATATCCCCGACGAAGATCAAAAGATGCAGGCTTATCGACAACTGGCCGCTGCTGGCTCTCGGGTCGAGCTGTTGCAAATTGCCCAGGAATGGCAAGACCGCTTTGGCCCCCTGCCCAAGCCTACCCAGGAGCTGCTGCGGGTGATGGAGCTGAAGATCCTGGCCCGCACGCTGGGCTTTTCCCGCATCAAACCGGCCAAAGAGCATGTGCTTTTGGAAACCCCCATGGAGGAGCCGGCTTGGAATCGCCTGAAAGAGGCTCTGCCCACTCACCTGCAGCCTCGCTTTGTCTACCAACCGGGCAAGGTGACGGTGCGAGGGCTGGGGATGGTGCCGGCGGCGCAGCAACTGGAGAACCTTTTGCAGTGGCTGGACAAGATGAGCCTGGCCCTGAGCCGGATGGAGGCTGGGATCCCAATGACCCCCTAGATCTTGCCGGATCCCTCTCGAGGCGGGCCCATGCTCTGGTGTGAGAGAGTGGAATGGCCGGCCCTCCTCTCTTCAGCGCTCCTTTTTGCATCGGCTTCGCGTTTGCATCGGGTTCGCGTCATGAAAGTTCTAGAAGCTCACCACCTCCAAAAAACCTACCGGCAAGGAGGCAGGGAGGTGCGGGCGGTGGTGGATGTCTCCCTGACGCTGGCAGCAGGGGAGATCCTGGCTTTTTTGGGGCCCAACGGGGCCGGCAAGACCACCACCATTAAGATGATTGCCGGGCTGATCCAACCGGACGCGGGCACAGTGTGCGTTCTCGGACGGGATCCCCATACCGATCCGGGGGCCCTGGCCCAGGTGGGGGCAGTGCTGGAAGGCAATCGCAACCTCTACTGGCGGATGACCCCCCTACAGAACCTGGAGTACTTCGGTGTGCTGCGGGGGCTATCCCCCAGAACCGCTCGGCAACGGGGGCTAGAGCTGCTGGAGACCTTTGGCCTGCAGGAGAAACAAGATGTGGCCGTGCAAACCCTTTCGCGGGGTATGCAGCAGAAGGTGGCCATTGCCGTCGCCCTCCTGCATCAACCGGCCCTGTTGCTGCTGGATGAGCCCACCCTGGGGTTGGATGTGGAATCGGCGCAAGCGGTGAAATCCCTGATCCGCCAAATTGCCGCTTCGGGTCGAGCCATCTTGCTCACCACCCATCAACTGGATATTGCGGAAGCGCTCTCGGATCAGGTAGCCGTTATTCGACAAGGGGTGATCATCGCCCAAGCCCCCACGGGAGAGTTGATCCGGCACTTTGCCGGCGCCGTCGGTACTTACCGGATCGAGCTGGAACAGGGGCTGGATCCCTGGAGGTTTGAACAACTGGCCCGCCAAGGGGTGGAGATTCTCGGATCCCATCGGGTGCGGTTCAGCGGCCCGCCAGAGATGCTCTATCAGGTGCTGGAGATCTTGAAGCCTTTGCCCTTGCTCAGCCTCAAACGAGAGGAAGCCGATCTCACCCATATTTTCCTCGAGTTGTTGAAAAGAGGGGATAGACAATGCCAGTGATCCACCTGTTTTGGGCCGAACTAAAGCGGGCCTGGATCCAGTACATTCGCTATCCGGCGGAGGCCCTGGGCGGGATCCTGATCACCACGTTCTTCTTCTATGCCCTCTTTGCCGGCGCCCAATATGTGGCAGGGCCTGCCTCCCAATTTGGCGAACGGTTGGATGCGGTGGTGATCGGCTATGTGCTCTGGACGCTGGTCATTTTTGTGGTGAACGACATCGCCCTCAACCTGCAGGTGGAAGCCCAGACAGGCACCTTGGAGCAGGTGTTGCTCTCGCCATTTTCGGCAGCCACTCTCTTCTTGGCACGGGCTTGTGCCAGCTTGGTGTTGCGCTTTTCCATTGTCGTCGTCATTCTGGGCGTCATCTTATTGCTGACGGGCAGCCGGTTGCGGTTTCCCCCTGCTCTGGTGTTGCCTTTGGTGAGCGTGGTGCTGGGGGCCTACGGTTTTTCGTTTTTGCTGGGATCCGCCGCTCTGATTTGGAAGCGAATTCAGCAGCTTTTGATCATCAGCCAATTCGGCTTGCTTTTTCTGTTGGCTGCTCCCACGGAAGAATGGCCGGGATCCCTGAAGGGGCTGGGGCAGATGCTACCCATGACAGCGGGGGCGGGGCTGTTACGCGACGTAATGGTGCGTGAGGTAGGGCTGGATCCCGTGCGGCTGATCATGGCTCTGACCAGCGGCGTTTTCTACTTCGGCCTGGGCTTGCTGACCTTTCGCCGGGCGGTTCGGGCAGCCAAGCGCCGAGGGATCCTGGGATCCCAGTAGAGGTCTGCAGGAGGGCATCTAGAGCGAACGTTGGTCGGGGGAGCGGTGCAGCAGGTGAGGGAAGTGGTATTCTACCGCTCCAGTGACCGGGTTGTTTTCGGGGAAAGCCATGCTCCGCCGGCTCAGCTCTTGCAGCGCCTTTTCAATTTCGTCAAAGTCGGCAGGTAAGTCGATAGCTATCTCCGCAAGGGTGAGGATCCCTTGCCGCTGTTGGGCTAGCCGCAGGATCTCCCGCATCAGAGCTTGACCTTTGAGGGGCTGAGGAGGTGCTGAGGTGGTTTTTGAGGAAGCTGGGGATGGGGAGGGTCGGGATCCCTGCAGGACGGCCAGCTTGAAGTTGTAGTTCTCCACCATGCCTGGGATCAAAAACAGGTCAATTAACTGGCCAAAGCCCAGCAGGCCAAAGGTGAACAGCCAGAGGATGCCTGTTCCAGTCTTGCCCAGGTAGAAGCGATGGACGCCACAGATCCCGAAGATGCCCAACGCCCAGAGGATATAGGCAGTACCGACAGACTTGGGTTCAGCGGGGGGCAGCAGGTAGCGAGAACTCATGGGGATTTGACGAGATAACTCCGAGCGGGTACTTCCAGTTTGTCATCTTCTGGTCTGGACGGGCAGAAGAGAACCGGCGTGATCTCTGCAAGCAAGCTGGGATCCCTTCTACGCTCTTGTCTGAGGGAGGGCAGCCTCAACGGGAAAACAACCGGAATAATGAGATCCAAGTCCCCCAGGCTCAAAGAACTCCGTCTCCCGCTCACGCAAGCAGTGGACATGCCTATAGAAGGCAAGGGAAAGTCGATGTTTGAGCCAATTTTAATCGGGTTGAGCGCTGTGCTCTGGGGCCTCCTCTGGGGCTACGCTACACTGCTGGTTGTGCTGGTGAACTTTAAGGAGCAAGGATCGGTTTACGCCTACCCTATGCAGGCGGTGCTGGATCGCTTTGTCGAATCCTTGGGGCTGGGCTGGCTTAAGGATCTGCATGCCCTGCAACTGAGGCCGCTGCGCCGGATCAGCTATGCTCTGTTTGGTGCCGTCACCCTAGGGGTGGCTTTCATGCTCTGGGTGTTGGGGTGAGGCGATGACCAGATCGACAGGCGCATTCCCGCAGCAACTGCAAATGCGTTAACCCAACCCGAGTTCTCGACAGGCTCATAATGACCGCTGCCCAACTGGTTGCTATTCTCTCCACTGCCATTGCCACCGCCACACCGGTGGTCTTCGCCTGTGTGGGGGAAACCATTACCGAGCGGGCAGGGGTGATCAACCTCTCCGCAGAGGGGACGATCATGCTGGCGGCCATGGTTGGGTTCGCCGTGGCCAAGCTGACGGGAAGCTTGGTATTGGGCTTTTTGGCTGCCGCCGCGGTGGGAGCGCTGTTTGCTGGGATCGTGGCCTTTGGCTCGCTGACCCTGAAGGGATCCCAAATTGCCATTGGTTTCGTCTTGACCCTATTGGGGGCGGATTTGTCTTCCTTTTTGGGCAATCCGTTCGTGCGGATCCCAGGGCCAACGGTGCCCAGCCTGCCCATCCCCTTCCTGAGAGAGGTGCCGCTGCTGGGGCCACTCCTGTTCCAAGGGGATCTGTTGCTGTACGCCAGCTACGCGCTCATCGGGGGAACTTGGTTCTTTTTGTATCGCACTCGGCCTGGCCTGATGTTGCGGGCCATGGGAGAACAGCCGGCAGCAGCCTTTGCCCGGGGCACCGATGTCATTTTCTGGCGCTATGTTTACACCCTTGTGGGGGGATCCCTATTGGGCTTGGCGGGGGCTGCCTTTTCTCTGGATTTCAAGGCCGGCTGGAGCCACCGACATACAGCAGGGTATGGCTGGATTGCCTTGGCCATCGTCATCTTCGGTGGCTGGAACCCCTTGCGGGTAGCTCTGGGGGCCTACCTGTTCGGCATTTTGCAGTCCTTTGCCGGAGTTGCCCAGACTACCATCCGCGCCGTGCCCACCCAAGTTTTTACGGTGGCTCCCTTTGTGTTGATGATTTTGGTGTTGGTGCTCACTTCTGGGGAATGGTGGGAGTACGGCTTGCGCGGGATCCCACCTCGGCTGCGGCGCTGGATTCAGCAGGCGGTGAAGGCCACGCCGCCGGCAGCTCTAGGGCAGCCGTTTGAACCGGGCTAGAGGTTGCTTCCGGCACTGCGGCTTGGGGGTCGCTGATCAGCCGGATCGCAGAGGGGAATCTGAAAGCGCTAGAAAATAGCCTGCAGCTTTTTGAGGTAAGCCTGGATCTGCGCCATCTCCGAGGGATCCAGCTTTTGGAAGCGCTCTTTCAAGTAGGCGACGTGGGCCGGGAAAATTTCCTCAAACAGTTTTTCCCCCGCTTCTGTCAGCACGACCTTAAAGCAGCGTCGGTTTTCCGGGGGCACTTCCCGGCGCACCAGCCCTTTTTGTTCCAGGCGATCCACAATGCCGGTCAGTGTCCCTTTGGTCACCAGCGTTTTTTGGGCCAAGACATTCATGGTCATCCCAGGGGTATTGCCAAGGGTAACCAACACATCGAATTGGGGGGCCGTCAGCCCCATTTGCCGAATGTGAACCCCGGCGTAATTTTCAAAAGCTTGGTAGGCCCGCGCCAGATCCCGCAACAGCCCCAAAAAAGGCTCACGGGCCGCCAATACCGTCCCCCTCAGCGGAACAGAGTCCTCAGGCTTGAGAACCTCGTCGCTTTGGAGAAGGGGGGATGGAGAGGAGTCAGCGGGAGTGGGCATGGTTGAAGATCGCAGTTCGCGTTGGTGGAACAAACTCAAACCCAAAGGACAGTCTCGGCTCCATGATAGCCCACTGTAGTACAGTTCTAACGCAAAATGAACTACGTCTATCTGCTTTGCTGAGCTAGCCCCTTCGCCGTTATGTGGTTCTCATAAAAAAAGGGGATCCACTGGATGGATCCCCCGTGACGGACAGAGCTTGTGGGGCAAACACCCGCCCAAGGCAGGTGACCACAGCAGACACTAGGGCTTCAGCTCGCTCCCAAAGCTCTTGGCGTGGACACGAGTTCCTGTGGCATGGGTCACCGCTCCGGCGTTGGAAGTTCCCCCAAGCTGGTCGAGATGGTGCCCGCGATAGGTGGTAATCACGGGAAGACGATCCCAGTTCAGAAAGCCATCGGGGCCGTAGTGGAGAATGCGTGTGATGTCCCAGTGAGAAGCCGAAGTGCCATCCGGGTGAAAGAAGATGGCCCCGTTTCCGGTCGGCTGAGGCGCCGCTTGAGCCACACTAGAGGAAAAAACTGACGAGGACAGCAGACACAAAGTTGCAGCCAAAGCCGCCCTCAAAGAATAGCTACGCATAGCTAACACGCCCTTGCTCGTTCGAAGCTGAACGTTAAAAAACGTAACACAGCTTCAGATGAGTTTGCAAGGGCATAGCAATGCAGCAGCGCGAAACGTGCCTGAAGCGAGTGCGCCACTGAGCGATTTCCCCGTCTGACAGTGCAGCTTACGGGGTCTATAACTAACGTTAACTATCTCTTAACTATCTCATAACTGTCAAGGTTTCTCGCAGGGCTTTTGGGGTACCTGCTCCAGGGCATAGCCGTCCTTCTGGTCAGGCGGCTCTTCTGGGGGTTTTGGCCAGTGGCTGCCATGCTCGTCTGAGCCGTTTGAATTGCTGTTGCCAGCGCTGCAATTCGCCCGCCTCCAACGGGATCCCACCGAAGCGCACCTCCAGGTAGCGCTCCAAGAACTGGATGGCCACCTGGGCTTGTGGTAAGTCGGAGTGGCGCAAGTGTTCCAGGCAGGCCTCAGGGCCTAGGTGGGCTGGGATCCCCACCGCCGTCGCCAGATCCCGCAGTTGCAGATAAAGCCTTGAGATAAGCTGGCGGCGCTGCTGCGACTTGGGTAGAGCCGCCGGGATCCAGCGCATCCCAGCAAAGGCCAGACTCGGTAGCAAGAGGCCAACCATCCAGGTGGGCCAGGGGGGCGGAGGCTGCCACAGGGATCCCATCACCACCCCATTGCCGGCAGTGGCCAACAGAATCCACCCCCCATCCTGCCAGCGCACGGCCTGATAGCGGCGGCGGCGACCCCAATAGGCCATGGATCCGGTGATCAAAACCACCCCCAACACCGGCAGGCCATTCTGCTGCAACGTTTGCCCCAAGGCAACCAGGCTGCGACGGAAGCCAGCACCGACATCCTCTCGATCCGGAGAGGCGGCTACAGCGCTGGCCAGCTCCTGGATCTGCCGCCAGATCTGCCGCTGGGTGGATAGGTCGTACTGGATGACGTACTTAAACCAGCGGAAGCGCAAGCTGTCGTAGAAATCTTGAAGGGGATCCCACCAGCTCTGCCGCTGACTAACATTGGCCTCTGCCGGCGTAGCGTCAAAGATGACCCAGCCGTAGGGGCCAAAGGGGATCTCCGTCCAGGAATGGGCGTCGGCATTGCGTACTGCCAGATAATTTTCCTGCGCCACCCAGCGCCCGCCCAAAAAGCCATTCACCATCCGGGCCGGGATGCCAATGCTGCGGGCCAGTATCGTCAGGGCTGTGGCGAAATATTCGCAGTGGCCCCGCCGATGGGTGAACAGAAAGGCTTCCAAAGGCGGTTCAGGGCCGGGATCCGGCAGATCGGTGGTATAGGCGTAGTTCTCCAGCAGGTAGTTCTGCAAAGCCGTCACCTTGCCAAAGACATCGGGGATCCCAGCGGTAACGTCTTCAGCCAAGGCGGGAATGCGCGGATCCAGGTCTGCTGGCAACTGCAGATAGGCTGCCTGTTGGACTGGGTCGAGAGCACTGAACAGCTCCGCGTGGCCTAGCCGGCGCAAGCGCGGGCTTAACTCCCTTGAGATCCGGCTCCGGGCGCGGTAAAGATGGGGCACCTGCCGAGGCAGAGAATGGCCAACATCTCCGGTCTCGCTCAGGATAAGGCGGCGATTCTGCCGTTGCCAAGCTTGTTGCACCGTCGCTGCTCCGCCCCGCTCCAGCCATTCCATCTCCACCAGCGGGGCCACCCCAAAAACGGTGTTGGTGACCAGCGGCTCCAGATAGATAAGCTGCTCCAAGGGGAGAAGCAGCAGGTCGGGAGCAGTGGGGATCAAGCTGGAGGCAGAGAGATCAAATACCCCTGCTGCGTTGGGGAAAATGGGGATGAAGCGGTCTAGCGTTCGCGACCAGGCCCGTCCATCGTAGCGATCGAAGCTGATCCCGCGCCAGTAGAGGGACTCCACACGGGGCGGCACCCCTGCCGGAAATTCCACCCGCATGACAACGGTGTTATCGGTTTTGAGGGTGCCGAATGCTCCCAGGCTGACTTCCTCGGCAAAGCCAGTGGTCATCACCGGCGAGCGGGCCTGGCGACCCAGAATTCCTAAACTGACCCGCGGGAACAAGAAAAACAAAGCCACGGACAGGATCACCGCCAGCAAAGCCAGGGATCCGAGAAAGCCCAAAAAGTTGAGGTTGATGCCACGGGTTTGGCTGGCTGCCTGCGGGTGCTGCTCTGCTTGCAGGCGCAGGTGGTAAAGGGTGAGGTTGATTAGCCCTACCCCCACGTACAGCAAAAACAGCAGCCCAAAGCTGATGTCTTCGTTGAACAGAGTGGCAATGGCCATCAGCAGCAGAGACAGCACCGCCAACTGGATGTGATCGGCTGCCCGTTCCCGCTGAAACAGCTTGGCCCCCGTTAGGTAAAGCACCAAGCCAATGGCCCCATCGGAAAAGGGAAGGATCCCAAAGATGACCAAAGCCAGCAGGCTGAGCAACACCGCCACCGTCAGAGGCATCCACAGGGGGGCATAGCGGGCAAAAGCAATCCTTGGCGGCTCCCAAAACCAACTGCAGGCCCCTGCGGCCAAGCAAACGGCAATGACCGGTGGCGACAAAGCCTGATCCCCCAGACAAAGGGCCGTGAAGGCGATCCCCACCAACAGGTAAACAAACACCTTTTGAACGGATGGCAGTGTCCAGGTCATGGCCCTTGGGGGTCGATCTTTTCCAGCATAGCCAAGTCTTTTTTGCTACCGGTTTGCCCTCCCTGGGATCCCCTTTTGGACAAAGCGAAGAGCATTAGAATCGTTAACTAAGAATCGTTAAGATTTTGTTACTCGCCGGTCTCGACGGGATGCCTGTGACACGCTGCGCGAAAAGGTGGTGAGATGTCCAGCCAAAACGAAATTCACGTGGTGGGGGCGCGGCAGCACAACCTCAAAAATGTCGAGCTGAGGATCCCGCGCGATCGCCTGGTGGTATTCACGGGCGTCTCCGGATCGGGCAAGTCCTCCTTGGCTTTCGACACCATCTTTGCCGAGGGACAGCGGCGCTATGTGGAATCCCTCAGCGCCTATGCGCGACAGTTTTTGGGGCAACTGGACAAACCGGATGTGGATCGCATCGAAGGGCTGAGTCCGGCCATCTCCATCGATCAAAAGTCCACCAGCCACAACCCCCGTTCCACCGTCGGCACCGTTACCGAAATCTACGACTACCTGCGGCTTCTGTATGGGCGAGCTGGGATCCCTCACTGTCCCCATTGCAACCGGGTGATTGCCCCGCAGACGGTGGATCAGATTGTGGATCAGATCATGGCTCTGCCGGATCGGACGCGGTTTCAGTTGCTCTCGCCGGTGGTGAAGGGGAAAAAGGGCACCCATGCCAACCTGTTGCAAAGCTTGCGCCAGCAAGGGTTTGTGCGCGTGCGCATCGACGGCCAGGTGCGGGATCTGAGCGAGGAGATCGAGTTAGCCAAAAACAAAACCCACACCCTTGAGGTTGTGGTGGATCGGCTGGTCAAGAGCCCCGACATAGCGGAGCGACTGGCCGATTCTCTGGCAACCTGCCTGCGCCAGTCGGGAGGAATTGCGGTGGTGGAGCTGCTGCCGCGGGAAGAGGAGCGAGAACAGCTGCTGCAAAAGGTGGCCGAGTCGGCGGGGCAATACCTGAACAGCAAGCCAACGGAGCTGATTTTTTCTGAGCAATTTGCCTGCCCGGAGCACGGTTCGGTGATGGGCGAGCTGTCGCCGCGCCTGTTTTCCTTCAACTCGCCGATTGGGGCCTGTCCTGTCTGCCACGGGCTGGGTTTTGAGCCCATCTTCGACCCCGAGCGGATCGTGCCCGATCCCAAGCTCCCCTTGTACGCGGCCATCGCCCCTTGGGCAGAGCGGGAGAACCCCTACTATCTGGCTTTGTTGGCGGGAGCCGCCAAGGCTTTTGGCTTTGACCTCAGCAGCCGCTGGTGTGATCTCACCCCCCAGCAACAGCAGATCATCCTCTACGGCGCCGACCAGGAGGTCTACATCGCCGAGGTAGAATCTCAGTACCGAGGCCGGGGGTACTATCGCCGCTATGAGGGGGTGATTCCCCAATTGCAGCGGCACTACCAGGAAACCACTTCCGAAATCTATCGGCAAAAGCTGGAAGCCTACCTCACCTACCGTCCCTGTTCCGCCTGTGGGGGATCCCGTCTCAAGCCGGAAGCTCTGGCCGTGCGCATCGGCGGCTACCGCATTACCGATCTCACCGAGATCTCCATCCGCGACTGCCTGCACCGCCTGGAGCAGTTGAAACTTACCCCGCGACAAGTGCAGATCGGCGAGCTGGTGCTGCGGGAGATCAAAACCCGGCTGCAGTTTCTGGTGGATGTGGGCCTGGACTACCTAACGCTGGCCCGCCCGGCCATGACCCTCTCCGGGGGCGAGGCGCAGCGGATCCGGCTGGCCAGCCAGATGGGCTCCGGCTTGACGGGGGTGCTCTACGTGTTGGACGAACCCTCGATTGGCCTCCACCAGCGGGACAACGAGCGCCTGTTGCAAACCCTGTTTCGCCTGCGAGATCTGGGCAACACGCTGATCGTGGTGGAACACGACGAAGAAACCATCCGTGCCGCCGATTACATCGTGGATATCGGCCCTGGAGCCGGGATCCACGGGGGGGAAGTGGTGGTGCAGGGATCCCTGGCGGACATCATGGCCCGCGAGCGCTCCATCACCGGAGCTTATCTTTCGGGGCGGCTGCGGATCCCTACCCCTGCGCAGCGGCGGGCTGGGAAAGCGGTTGCCCTCAGGCTCACCAATGCCCACAAAAACAACCTCAAGCACATCGATGTGGAGATCCCTCTGGGCAAGTTGGTCTGTGTTACAGGCGTCTCCGGCTCCGGCAAATCCACCTTGGTCAACGAATTGCTCTACCCTGCCCTGCAGCACCATCTTGGACACAAGGTGCCCCAACCCGCGGAGATGGGAGAACTTGAGGGCATCGAACACATCGACAAGGTGATCGTCATCGACCAATCTCCCATTGGCCGTACCCCCCGCTCCAACCCTGCCACCTACACGGGTTTGTTTGATCCCATCCGCCAAACCTTTGCCCAAACCTTGGATGCCAAGGCCAGAGGCTACCCATCCGGCCACTTTTCCTTCAATGTCAAGGGGGGGCGCTGTGAAGCCTGCAAAGGGCAGGGGGTGAACGTGATTGAAATGAACTTCCTGCCCGATGTGTACGTCACCTGCGAAGTCTGCGGGGGCAGCCGTTACAGCCGCGAAACCCTGCAGGTCAGGTACAAGGGCAAGAACATCGCCGAAGTCCTGGATATGACGGTGGGGGAGGCGCTGGAGTTTTTCGCTGCCCTGCCTCCTGCCGCCAAGATCCTGCAGACCTTGGCCGATGTGGGCCTCGATTACATCAAGCTGGGCCAGCCAGCTCCTACCCTCTCCGGTGGGGAAGCGCAACGGGTCAAGCTGGCCGCAGAACTGGCCCGCCGCTCCACCGGCAAAACCCTCTATCTGCTGGATGAGCCCTCCACCGGCTTGTCTTTTTACGATGTCCACAAGCTCTTGAACGTCCTGCAACGGCTGGTGGATACAGGCAACACCGTGCTGGTGATCGAGCATAACCTGGACATTCTCCGCTGTGCTGATTGGATTATTGACTTGGGGCCAGAGGGCGGCGACCGCGGCGGCCAGATCATCGCCGTTGGCACTCCAGAACAGGTGGCTGAGCACCCCGGATCCCATACAGGGCGATATTTGAAGCAGGTTTTGCAACAACATCCCCCAGGTCGCTGAGCAACTCAGCCTGCTCCAGGGAGAAAGTTGACCGAAAGCGGCTGTCGGGATCCCCTTTCGCTTTTTGCTCTGCTCACCTCAGCCATGGCGGTGGAGGACTGATGCGGCGAGGACTCTATCCCACCCAGGCGCTCCGCACCGTGAACGCAAGGGTGAACGGTTAGCCTGAGTCTCACGTCGCTATGGCATGATGGGTCGGAAGGAAAAGGTTCGCACTCTCCCCATGGTAGGGCAGACCCTGGGTGGCCGCTATCAGATCTTGGAAGCACTGGGATCCAGCGGACAAACCTACTTGGCACAGGATAGCCATCATCCTGAGCGGCTTCGGGTGGTGCTCAAACGCTGGCAGGCCGGCCAAAATGCTCCGCACCGCGAACACAGTGAGGACTCCGCCTCGCTACGGCATCTCTTTCAGCAAGAAGTGGCGCTGCGGGAGCACCTGGGATCCCACGAGGGTATCCCCCGCCTGTTGGCCTGCTTTGAGCAAGAGGGGGAGTTTTATTGGGTGGAAGAATGGGTTGAAGGGCCCACCCTGGAACAAGCTCTATTGCTAGGTAACGCAACCGAGAGGGGCCAGCTAACGACTCCGTCCCGCCAAATGCACTGCCATTGGGGGCACGACTGGACAGAGGCTGAGGTACGAGCCTTGTTGCAGGATGTGCTGCAAACCTTGGCCTTCCTGAATGGGGAAGGGGTGAGCTGCTGCAACCTGCAGCCCTCTCGCTTGATCTACCGTCAGGCGGATGGCCGATGGGTGTTGTTGAAGTGGGGGGGTGAGGAACAGGGTCTGGCTTTTTCCGGCTCTGGCTTCGGGAACCCCTATGGCCCCAGGCATTGCAGCGACCTCTATGCTCTTGGGCTGATTGCCCTGCAGGCCCTCTGCGGGATCCCGCCCCAGAAGCTGTTTCGCGACCCGTTGACGGGGGAGTTGCGCTGGCACGATCTGGCCTCTACTAGCGCTCCTTTTGCTGCTTTTCTGGATCGTTTGGTGAGCTGCAACCCACAACAGTGCTTTCCTTCAGCAACAGCAGCTCTGGCCGCTTTGCAGGCTTTGCCCCCCGCCGAGAGCCCCCCTGCCGCCGAACTCCTGTCCCAGCCCAGCCCTGTCGCCGCCGAGCCCTTACAGGAGCCAACCACCCCACCGCGTTCTCCGGTATCGCTGCGGGCGCGTCCCCGGATCCCACCGGTTTGGGCAGGAGGCAGCTTGGCGGCTTTGCTGGCGTTGACGGTGGCAGGGGTATGGCAGATGAGGGCGAACCTTGGCCTGCGGGGGGAGCCCAAGGATTCTGTCCCCCTCACGAGAACGGGATCCTCTGGCCCGGCAAAGCGCAACGGCCTGGGACTCCGTCCTACTCGCGAGAACGGTTCTCATGCCTCCGTCCCCACCGCCGTCACGGTCGCGGAAGCGTCGCGTAGCGATAACGACCCGGCAGACTGGGCCAAGTCTTTGCAGCTCAAGGCTACGCTGGAAGGCCCTGTCGCCGTCACTGCTCTGGCCATCAGCCCGGATGGAAATCTCCTTGCTGCCGGGGGAGACGACGGCGTGATCCGGCTTTGGGATCCCCAGGCTGGCCAACTGCTCCAGAGCTGGGCAGGCCACGAGGGATCCGTTGAGGCACTGGCCATCAGCCCAGATGGTACCTTTTTGGTGAGTGGGGGGGCAGACAAGACGGTACGGGTCTGGGATCTGGCGACCCTGGGGGATCCGGCTCTCTCGCCTGGGGATGTGCTGGCGCGGCTGCAGTTGCAAGGGCACACCGGGTTGATCAACAGTGTCGCCATTAGCCCCGATGGTCGTTGGATTGCCAGTGGCAGCGCCGACCGCACCATCCGCCTTTGGCAGGCCGACAACGGCCAGTTGATCCGCACCCTGGCGCCTCCCACTGCTGCCGCCCAGGAGACCCCTCAGAGGGCTGGCATTACAGCAGTGGCCTTTGGCCCAAGACCTACCCGTATGAATACTTCCCACCAATCTGAAGGGATCCCCCCTTGGATCTTGGTGGCCGCCAATGGAGATCCCACCGTTCACCTTTGGGATCCTGGCAGCGGGGCCTTGCTGGAAACCCTAAAGGCCGACTACCCCATCGAGCAGGTGCTTCTGAGTCCAGATGGCCGCTATTTGCTCGCTGGCAGTACCGGTGGCATCTTGGTCTGGAACTTGGGCACGGGATCCTTGGAGCGCACCTTGCCCCAGACTTTGTCCGGCTTGGCCGCCCTTGCCCTCAGCCCTGATGGCCGCTTGCTCGCCAGCGGCACCGATTACCGCGCTCACCAGATCAAGCTCTGGGATCTGCGCAGCGGAGAACAGTTGCGCACCCTGGGCGGCCAGACTTGGATGGTGAGCGTCTTGCTGTTTGGCCCCGGTCGCGGAAGCGTCGCGCAGCGATATGGGCAGACCCTTCTCAGTGGTGGCGCCGATGGCTCAATTCGCATTTGGGGGCCAGCCGACCCAGCTCAGCCCTAGTGGGATCCAAGCAGATAAAATACTCGACGAAGAAGGGATCCCGGCAGAGCATGGGCAGAGTAGTCATTATCGGGGCGGGGCTGGCCGGCTTGACCTGCGCCAAGGTGCTGGCCCAAGCGGGCCAAAGGGATGTTCTGGTCCTAGAGAAAAGCGACAGCCCCGGCGGGCGGGTGCGCACCGACGCGGTGGAAGACTTTCGTTTGGATCGCGGCTTTCAGGTGCTGTTTACGGCCTATCCCCAGGTGCGGCGGCATCTGGATCTGAGCCAGCTCGATCCCCGTCCCTACCGGCCCGGCGCTATTTTGGCTCAACCCGGTCGCTGCTGGCTGTTGGGGGATCCCCTACGGGATCTGTCCAGCCTTCTCCCCTCTTTGCTCAACCCCTTGGCCAGCTTTGGGGACAAGCTCAAGGTGCTGCAATTGCGATCCGAGCTGGCGCGCCGCAGCCCGGAGCAGGTTTTTCAAGAAGGGCTAGGGGGATCCGATTGCTCGCTGCGGGAGTTTCTGGAGCAGTACGGCTTTTCCCAACAGATCTGCCAGCACTTTTTCTACCCCTTTTTCCGCGGGATCCTTCTAGATCCGGATCTGGGCAGTAGCGCCCGCCTCTTTGCCTTTTATTTCAAGATGATGGCCGAGGGATCCATTGTCACCCCGGCCTTGGGCATGGGAGAACTGGCCCGACAACTGGCCGGTCACCTGTCCCCCGAACAGATTCGCTACCAAACCCCGGTGGAGCGCATCCTGGCAGAAGACGGGAAAGTGGGCGGGATCCGCACCGCCGGCGGAGAGGAGATCCCTGCCGAGTGGGTGGTCTGCGCCACCGAGGCCCCTCAGGCGCGGGCCTGGCAAGCAGAGCTCTGTCCCCATGCCGCTATGCCCATCCCCACCCAGGGACGGTCGGTTACCTGCCTCTACTTCTGCGCTCCCTTTTCTCTAGCCCGCGGCGCCTACTTGTACCTCAACGCTGGCGTCCAAGGCAGGATCAACCACTGGGTTCAGCTCACCCGCATCAGCCCGGCACTGGCTCCTCCTGGCCAACACCTCTATTCGGTGACAGTATTGGGGGATCCCCCCTTAAGCGACGAGGAGCTGGCCCAAACCTGTCGGGCCGAGCTGCAGGTCTATTTTCCCAAAGCCCCCTTGAAACAGTTGCGCCTGCTGCGGGTGTATCGCATCCCTTTTGCCCAGTTTTTGCAGCCGCCTAGCTTCCAGCAGCATTTGGTTCCCACCTATAGCGGTCTGCCAGGCCTTCTCTGGGCTGGGGAATACACCCACCAGAGCAGCATCGAGGGATCACTGCGCAGCGGCGAACAGGCAGCAGCATGGATCCTGCAAAAATCGGCCTAGATCTGTAAAAAAAAGCAATGTAGACTTTCTTAACTCTACTCCCCGAACCAAAGCCGGGATCCCGTGGTATGAAGGGGGTGGACTGGATGCCGACGAGGATCCCTCCGCCATGCAAAACGCCACCCTTAGCCCAATCCCGCTCCTGCAGCGATCGTTTGAGTTGGTAGGCCCCATCTATGGGCCGCTGCTGATCCTGGCCTCTCCTGGCTTTGTCGTCATTGCCATCATCGCGGAACTGATCCCACTTTTCGGGGGAATCTTTAGCTTGGCCTATATCCTAATCGGCATGCCCATCCTGACAGGAGCAGCCTTGTGGCTGGTGGATCAGCACCTGAAGGGGCAAGCTCCCCTACTGGGCAACAGCCTCGACCGAGCTGCCTCGAAGGCAGTACCTCTGGTATTCGCCAACATCCTGTTGGTGTTGATTGTCTCGCTGGGGATGCTGCTGCTTGTACTTCCCGGCATCTACTGGGGGGTAAGGCTGGCTTTCGCTCTCTGCGCGATTGTTTTGGAAGACAAAGGAGTCACAGAAGGGTTGGGCTACAGTTGGAACCTTGTCAAGGGTCGCTGGTGGGGAGTGTTTTGGGCACTTCTTATGGTTGTCTTCATGGCAATGATTGTGGCACCTTTTGCTGGAGCTTTCATCTTTGGCTTCACGGTAGGTGTGATTTCGCCTTCCGCTGAGACCTTTGCTGACAGAATCGTGGAAGCTGGAAGCCCTGTGGCTGGGATTGCTGCCATCACGGCAGTCGTGCCTATCCTGAATGTCTACGTCGTGCTCCTGTTCCGATCCCTGCAACAATTGAAGGGGCAGGCGGTCTCCTATTGGGGATAGCAAAAAGGGGGTTCCCCGTGCCTGGCTTTGAGATGAGAAGGGATCCCTTCTTGGGATTTCGGCTCAACCCGAGATGTCCTAGGTGAGATCCCGTGGTATGAAGGGAGTGGATCGGATTGCCCAGGAGGATCTCTCCGCCATGCACAACGCCACCCTTAACCCGATTCTGCTCTTGCGGCGGTCGTTTGAAGTCGTAGGCCCCATCTACTGGCCGCTGCTGATCCTGGCCTCTCCAGGCTTTATTCGGGCCATCGTCACGGAGCTGACCCCACTTCTCGGGGGGATCCTCCAACTGGCCTATGGCATTGTTGCACCGATCCTAGTTGGAGCAGCCTTGTGGCTGGTGGATCAGCACCTGAAGCGGCAAGCTCCCCTGCTGGGCAACAGCCTCAACCGAGCTGTCTCGAAGGCAGTGCCTCTAGTTCTGGGCACCCTCTTAGCAGCACTCCTCTCTTCCCTTGCCTCCATCTTTCTGATCATTCCAGGCATTTATGTAGGGGTTAAGCTGGCCCTCACACCTTGTGCCATTGCTCTAGAAAATCAAGGAACTACAGGAGGGCTGCGCTACAGTTGGAATCTCGTCAAAGGTCGTTGGTGGGGCGTGTTTTGGGCCCTTCTGGTCCTGGGCTTGATTCTTGGTTTTGCGGGTGGATTGATAGTTGGATTTGTCATAGTTGTGGCTGATGTTGGCGACTTTGGGGTGAGAATGGTTGCGGCTGCCGCTGCCACAGCCGTTGTGCCCATCTTCTGGGTCTATGTGGTTCTCCTGTTCCGATCCCTGCAACGATTGAAGGGGCAAGCAGCCTCCTAGTTTCCGCTTTTGCCCCCATTGGGGATAGCAAAAAGGGTGCTCCCCGTGCCTAGCTTTGAGATGAGAAGGGATCCCTTTTTGGGATTTCGGCTCAACCCAAGATGTCCTAGGTGAGATCCCGTGGTATGAAGGGGGTGGACTGGGCTGCCCACGAGGATCCCTCTGCCATGCAAAGCGCCACCCTTAGCCCGATTCTGCTCTTGCGGCGGTCGTTTGAGTTGGTAGGTCCCATCTACTGGCCGCTGCTGATCCTGACCTCATTTTCTTCTAGCCATATCGCGTTCTTCGTTGTAGGTCTGACCTCACCTTCCCTCGGGATGATCCTCTCCTTGCTCCTCCTGGCCTATGTCCTAGTCGGCGCGCCCATCTTGACAGGAGCAGCCTTTTGGCTGGTGGATCAGCACTTGAAGCAGCGAACTCCCTTGCTGGGCAATAGCTTGGATCAGGCTTTCTCTAAGGCAGTGCCTCTGATATTCGGCAGCCTCCTGGTGAATCTGATTTCCTCACTAGGGATGCAGCTGTTTGTGTTTCCCGGCATCTATTGCCGGGTAAGGCTAGCTTTCACCCTCTGCGCAATTGCCCTGGAGGACAAGGGTGCCACAGAAGGGTTGGGCTACAGTTGGAACCTGGTCAGGGGCCGTTGGTGGGGGGTGTTTTGGGCATTCCTGGTCGTGGTTTTGATCTTCGGCATCTCAATCCTGCTTTTGCCTTTTGTTGTGGCGATCTTGGGAGCTACCCTAGCTGCAGTTGTAACTGGGGGTAATACCGACATCATAGGACTTGCGCTTCTGGTTTGGGCGCCTGTGGTAGCTCTCTTAGCAGTTGTGGTCGGGTTTGCCGCTTTCACGGCAGTCACGCCTATCTTCAATGTCTACACGGTGCTCCTGTTCCGATCCCTGCAGCAGCTGCAAGCGCAAGCAGCGTAGTTTGGCTTGCCCTCACCCCCAACCCTTCCCCCCTGGAGAGAGGGAAGTTGCAGTTGACCTAGGGAGAAGGGCGCTCCAGGATCCCTCCCCCCAGCAGGAGATCCCCGTGGTACCAGACGGCGGCTTGGCCAGGAGTGACCCCAAACTGCGGCTCGGCAAACTGCAGCTTTACCCGCTCTGGCGATTCCGGGATCACCATGGCGGGCACTGGGGGGGTACGGTAGCGCACCTGAACCTCAACAGCCAAGGATGCCGTCGGCGCCGGGATAGAGACCCAGTTGACTTGGCTTACCCACGCTTCAGCCTGGGTAGCCTCCTCCCGTTCCCCCACGACAACGCGGTTCATGGCCGCATCGATGCGCACCACGTAAAGCGGACGGGAAGAGGCAATCCCCAACCCCTTGCGCTGGCCCACCGTGTAGTGGTGGATGCCCTCATGGGATCCCAGCACGCGCCCCTGGGTATCGACAATTTCCCCCGGCCTTTGACCCAGGTGCTGATCCAAAAAGTTGCGCATCGAGCCGTAGGTCTCGATCAAGCACAGATCCTGGCTTTCGGGCTTATTTGCCGTAACCAAGCCGTAGCGCGCGGCAATCTGGCGGGTTTGGGCCTTGGTGTAGTTGCCCAAGGGGAAGAGGCTGTGGGCCAGGTGCTCTTGGCTGAGGTCGTAGAGAAAATAAGACTGATCCTTCTGCCGATCCACCGCCCGCAGCAGTTGATATCGCCCCAGCTCGCTGTTGAAACGTACCCGCGCGTAGTGGCCGGTGGCAATCTGAGAGATGCCCAGGGTCTCGCGGGCATAGGTTAGCAAGGGACCAAACTTCACCAGCTTGTTGCATTGCGAGCAGGGCAGCGGTGTGATCCCGTCCGCATAGCCGGCCACCAGGTAATCGACAATGTTGGCTTGGAACAGCTCGCGGCTATCCACAATATGGTGGGGGATCCCCAATTGCTCACAGATGGCGGCGGCGTCCACCAGGCCGTCGGTGCAGCACTGGCCTTTCCCCCGCATCAGCCAGAGAGTCACCCCCTCCACGGCGTAGCCCTGTTCCTGCAAAAGGGCCGCCACCGTAGAGCTATCCACACCCCCAGAAAGAGCCGCCACAATGCGGGGCCGCGACGGGGATGCAACAGGTGAAACCGATGAGTGGGGGCTGATAACCATTGAGACAAGGGATCCTAGGAAAAGAAAGGCTCAGCCGGAAACAGAGGAGGCCTCTCTCTGGGGATTGGGGAACCCGGAACAAGCTGAGCCAGGATCTTTACTTTAGCCTTCCTCAGAATTGGCTGGCCCGGATCCCTTCTCAGGGGTGGTTTCTGAGATGCCCCTTTGCCGCAAGCGCCGCAGCGAATCCAGAGCCGCCGCCGCAACGCTATCGTGGGGATCCCTGGCCAGGTAGTTGAGAGCAGAAACGCTCTTGGGGGAAGGCAAATTGCCCAGCGCTTGGGCCAGCCGCTGCCGCACCAGCCAGTCTTCCGATTGGGCAAACCGCAGGATGTGATCCAGGGCCCGCGGATCCCCCAGTTCTCCCAAAGCTGCGATGGCCGCCTGTTGTAGCAGCTCTTCTGGCCCCTCCAACGCCCGCAGCAGCACGTCGTAAGCCCGCGGATCCTTCAAGTTCCCCAAGGCCACCGCGGCACTGAAGCGCACCAGCCATTCTACATCCTCGTAGAAAGCACGCACTAAAGCTTCAAAAGCCCGCGGATCTTCCAAGTAGCCCAGGGCACCTGCCGCGTCGGCGCGAATGCCATAATCCGGGTCTTGGGTGAGGATTTCCAGCAATTTGGGCAGACAGGCGTCCGTTTGCTTGATCCCCAGGGCAAAGACGGCAAAAGAGCGCACCTGCAGGTTCTCATCGTCGATGACCTGCAAAATCAGCGGCACCGCCTGCTCTGCCGGCACATCCCGCAACTGGGCCAAGGCCACCATCCGGTCTGCAGAACGCGGGCTGCGCAAGCGTTGAGCGATCTCCTGTAAACGGGCGGGGTTGGCGGGATCCAAAGCAGAGACAGTCATGGCGTTAACAAATATTTACAATCTTTCTTCAGTATGGCAAACGAGGCTGCGCTTGGACAGAGGCCGTCTTTGTCTGGCCCGGTCGGGATCTCTGGGGACATGGTGCCACTGTTTCGATCGACAAATCCTAGCACTGTTGTCGAGAAAAGCAGGTTGACTTGGCCCCATCACGAAGATTTTGGATATTTTGGTGGAGAGGATACGAGGCTCTGATACATTTACGCTGAACACTGCTGAACATCACTGTTCAACTATGCAGCGATAGCATTCTGTTTGTTTCCAAACAGAATGGCGGTATCCCGCAAAGCTTTGAGTAGAATACCCAAAGCGCAGTTTCCGTGTCGTCTTACTACCAATTTTCTGCTTTGGCTACCATGTTGGCAGACTCGAAAGTAAACAGAAAGATCAACTGGTAGTAATCCGTACTGAACATATTATACATTATTTTCAGTATAGTTGAGCTTATTATTGACTAGAGTCATGCTCTCTCCCGGTGGTCTCTATGCTGAAATCGCTGCCTGCTCGCCCATTGTCCTGCTTTCTTGTAGCCGGCCTGCTGTTGGCAGGGGGCGTTGCGTTTTTGGCCCCCCGTTGGTTCCCGGCTCTGGCCAACGAACAGGCTGTTCCTGAGGCCGAACTAGCGCTTCGGCCCCTCTTGCCTCCGGGATCCCGGATCCTCAGCTCGCGGCGATTGAGCGACACAGAAGCGGAAATTTGGGTGGAGTCTCGGGGGGGAACCAGCCCTGTGATCATGCGGCTGAATGCTGCAGGGACTTGGGAACAGGATATGAGCGCCACCTTGGCCCGCGGAGCCAGCCAGATGCAAGCTCTCGCCCGGCAACAAACGGTGAACTTGCCTGCCGGCTTTGGCCAGACCGCCCCCGATCAACCCCCGCCGCCGGTGCCCTCCCTTCTGCAGGCTACCCAAGCTGCCTCTAGCCTGATCCCGCCAGTGGATCGAGAGCAGGAAACCCAGCGGGCCTTGAGTGGGGCTGGCCGTGTGGATCCCTTTGTGCCTCAAAACGTGCGTGCTCCTGAACCGCAGATTGTCCTGCCGCCCCTGCCTCCACCTCCGGTTTTGCCCCCTCCTGGCAGCGGCAATGGCGCCCCTGTAGCCGTGGCTACCCCGATCCCAACGCCTACCCCTGACCCAGCTGCGTTTGCCCGCAGTGTACAGGTTTCCGGGATGATACAGATCGGCGGCGAGTCCTTTGCTCTGGTTTCTGGCCCAGGTGTCATTCCCGCTGTGGTGCAGGCCGGGCAAAACTACCAAACCGCCAAGGTGGCCGGAGTATCGGTGCCAGAGCGACGGGTTGTGCTCTCGGAAGGGGGAGAAACGGTCGTGAAGCAAATGGAAGACACCAGCGTGATTGTAGGTGCGCCCTAGCTTCAGCAGCAGCAAGACACCGACGGTAGAACGGGCTTATTCCAAGTAGCAGCCAACTAGCAGTAAAACAGTTGGCTGGCTTGATTCCCAACTCCCCCTTCCAGAGGGGCCGGGGGCAAGGGTCAGAGGTTACTTGAACGGGCTCGGAACAACCCTAGTTGGAAGATAGGAGTTACCAGATCTCCAGATCCCGAGATCTTGGCGGCAAGGCCGAGAAGACTTCAAAAGCGGGGTTCGCTGCTGAGGCGGGAGGGCTGCTGTTTTAGGTAGCGCAAAAACTCCCGCAGCTCGGCGTCGCTTAGTTGGTGGCGAGATTTCTTCTGAAAGCGACGTTCCAAAAACTCTTGTCCTTCCTTGCGGCCCCAGCCAATGCGCTGCATCTCCACATCCGTTTGGGCAATGATGTCCGATAGGTCATCCCCATAGGCCGCCGGCTCACTTAGACCGGGCAGCTCTGGGGAACTTGGCTTTGCAGGGATCCCTATCGACTCGGGGGCTGGAGAAGCAGGGGAAGACTGAGCGTGTCCGTTGGCCAACTCAGGAGTTGGCAGATAAGGCACCCTGGCGGCAGCAGAATCCATGCCCAAACTCAAAGAGGAAGTGGGGCGACCAAATCCTGCGTGGTGAAGGGCGCGCTTCAAGGCAGCATCTTCCGCCTCTTCGACGGTGTTCGAGCCAGCCATGCCACTGCCCAAAACCGTGTTGTTCACCACCACCTGGGCTCTGACAATGTAGATCCCTTCTTCCACCCGCAACAGATCGGTGAGCAAGCTGCCCATGGGGTACCGCTCTCGAAAGTCTTGGATCATGTTGGCGTCAGAACCTGTTGCTGCTGAAGCTCTGAATACAAGCTAGCCCGAAAGTTAACTTGGCATCCAGATCTCAATCCAATCCCACCCTCAATATCGACATTGAATTGATATAAAGCGAGAGATCTCAACAAGAGGGAGCTGTCCGAGCAGATAACATCCCGGCTGGTGAGGGTATGCTATGGCCAAGGAATCCAGTTATATTAAGCAAGCGTCAACCCACGTGGCTGGCTTGGAAAACCTGAATTATCAGCAGCTCAGCCTTGACTCTTAGCTCTATTGTCGGCGCCAAGATAGATGGGGGACTATGGCCAGCGATACCATCGGGGTCAGCTCAGCGAGTTTGGGACGGGCAGCCATTCGAGAGCGCAACTACGGCACTGCTTTGCAGTTGCTCCGGCGAGCTTATCGTGCGGATCCCAGCCCAGAGAATGCCCGTTGGCTGGCCACCGCCTACGAGGAGGCGGGTTACCTTCAATTGGCCGCTCTGTACCGAGAATTGGCCCAAGAGCGCAGGGAGACTCCCAAAGCGATTCAATTTCAGGCCCCCAAACCTCCCGGCACCCTTGAGGAGCTGAAGCAGCCATCTCCTGAACCGCCGGATCGCAAGACCATTCCCTTGCCGCAGCCGATCCCACGCCCAACCCCACCCGCATCTCCTCCGGATCAGCCAATTTGGGTTTACAAGCCCACCCCCATCGATCCCAAAAGTATCAGCCGCCAAGCGCCCCTTCGACCTCAAGCTGCAGAGCCTGCCCCTTCCCCTCAACCATCGGCGGAGAGGGACGACTATCTGCCGGTTCAGCACGCCCCGGATTTGAAAAACCCGCAGCAGGGATCCCCCTTTGTGCGGCGACTGAACCAACTGCATCGCCAGTTTAAGGATCAGCCCACAGCGGAACTGGCGCTACAACTGGCGGAAGCCTACGACGAGCAAAAGAACTTTAAAGAGGCCCAGCGCTACTACCGAGAGGTTTTGGATCTGGATGACTCTTGGCTGTTACGACCGATGGTGCAAGAGCGCCTAGAAGAGCTGCGGCAACTGCAGGAGCCAACAGCCGAACAGAATCCTTGGGCAGATCTCTCAGCCCAAAACTTGCTCAAGCTAGGACAAAAGTTGGAACAGGAAGGGGAAGTGGCTCGTGCCGAGCAAGTTTACCGGCAGATCCTGAAAATGGATGCCACCCTGGATGTCCATGCTAAGGCTCGCAAGGGTCTAAACCGGCTCTATCCCGACGGAAAGCGGTGATTTGCAGGCCACTCCATTCCCCTCACTCGGCGCAATGGGGAAGCAGCTCACCCTTCCCGAGGATCGAGGGCGTCCCGCAAACCATCCCCCAGCAGGTTAAAGGATAGAGAGGTCAGCACCACCATCAAAGTGGGGGCCAGCACCAGCCAGGGCTGTAGGATGATCACCGAAGCGTTGGTGGCCAGCGAGAGCATGTTGCCCCAAGAGGCATCCGGCTGTTGGATCCCCAACCCGATGAGGCTCAGCACCGACTCTGCCGCAATGTAGCCGGGCACCGCCAAGGTTGCCGAGATCACCACATAAGTGGCTGTCTGGGGCAAAATATGCCGCACCAGCAGATACAGGGATCCCGCCCCGGCCACCCGCGCTGCCTGCACAAAGTCCCGCTCTCGCAAGGACAGCACCTGCCCACGAATCACCCTGGCTAGGCCCGCCCAACCCACAAAAGAGAGGATCACCACAATCACCAAAAAGCGCTCGGCATTGCTGAAGGGCACCCCGGTCAGCGGATTCACCTGCAACACCGCTGCTAGCGACACCAGCAGATACAGCGTCGGAATCGACATCAACACCTCTGCCAAGCGCATCAGGAGCGTATCCACCCAGCCCCCAAGGTAGCCGGATATGGCCCCCACCAGCAGACCAATGGGGAAAGAGATGCCAATGCCCGCCAAGCCGATAAACAGGCTGACGCGCCCGCCATAGACCAAGCGACTGAAATAGTCCCGACCTTGATCATCTGTGCCCAGCAGGTGTAGCCGTGCCACAGAGGGCTCTTCGCCGATTGGGGATCCCACCTGTCCTGCTTCTGCAACAGGCCGCAGCGGGACGGTGCCAAACAGATGCCGATTGGAGGGGATCAACCCCAACCAACGGTAGGGAGTACCGGCCACAAACAAGCGGATCCCGGCTGGACGGCTGGTATCCACCAAGAGCGGGCGTTCTCCCGTTTCCAGATCCACTGGCCCCTGGCGGGTTGGATAAACGTGGGGCCCAATCCAAGCGCCCGATTCATCCCAAAAGTGAATGGCGGTGGGCGGCAGAAGGGATCCCCCCGGTTGAGATTCCAGTGGGCTGTAGGGGGCAACGAACTCGGCAAAAATGGCGCAGGCGTAGAAAACAAGAAGAATGTAGGCTCCTGCTTGGGCCCATCGATTGCGGCGAAGCCGTTTCCACCACTGCATAAGGCAGAGATTCCAGTCGAGTCCAGTTGAACCAAATGCCAACGCAAATTGGCTTTCAGTGTAGCTGATCGTGTCTTGTTCCAGTTGCAGAGAGGGCTGCAAGGTGTCACCGATTCATGCTGGCAGGACGAGTCCCTTCCCCAGTCCAAGACAAGCTCAGCCTGCCAAGGAATAGCTGGGGCTGTAGAGGGCCGTCATCTCCATCCGCACCGCAGCAACCGTCTGGGGCAGCACTCCCACCAGCCGCGCCAAAATGTCATCGGGCAATTGGCTGACCAAATCCGCAGAGAAGAACTCCTCTAGGCTGAAGAGCAAAATCCGCGCCCGTTGCGCCGGCAGAGGATTATCGGTGATTTGCTGTAGCCAACGCATCCAGTGCAGCCGCTTGGCATAGGCACTTTGCCGCTCTTGGTGGTCTTGCGGATGCAGCAAAACCACATCCCCAATGGGGACAACGCCGCCGGACTCCACATCCAAGGGCCCCCCAACAGCAGCACCCGGCCCGGCAAACTCAGCATGAAACGTCTTGCAGATGATCAGGGCGTTGTGCCGCTGGGGATCCACCATCAACAATTGCCCACTGCTGAGGGTTCGAATCAGCTGGCCAGGCTCAACTCGCTGAACCAGACTACGGCTGGGGGGAAGCTCGCTCATAGATCTCAGGATATCTCAACCTTCCCTTGCCTCACATGGTATCTTTAACTTTCTCAGAGCTGCTTGACGCAATCTTCATACTGAGCCCTCTATCGAGACTTTGCATGAGACTTTGCATGGTGAGTATTGCCAGAGGGTCTTCTTCAGGCTGCCGCTGGGCTGAGGCTGATCTTGCCGGTAACATGGATTCTGGTGTCTCCGGCTTGGCATCGGCCAATGCGACGGGCGTAGGGGTAGCCGGCACTGTGCAGCTCTTGCAAGAGGTCTGAGGTGTAGCCGGGATCCACCGCCACCAGCAAGCCCCCGCTGGTTTGGGGATCTGCCAGCAGCAGTTGCTGCCACTCGGGCAGGGATTCTGCCTGTACCCCCTCATAGCCCTGCCAATTGCGACGAGCCGCCCCTGGAAAGATCCCCGCCTCTGCCAGCGAGAGCGCTTCTGCCAAAAACGGAATGGAAGCCAGATCCAAACTGGCCCCCACCCCCGAGCCGCGACAGACTTCCAGCAAGTGTCCCACCAGGCCAAACCCTGTTACATCCGTCATGGCGTGAACTTGCGGTCGCCGAGCCAGTTGCGAGCCGATGCGATTCAGCTGGGTCATCACCTGCAAAACTTCCGCGTAGCCTGCCGCACTGAGCTGACCCTTTTTCAGAGCGGTGGTCATCACCCCGATCCCCAGCGGCTTGGTCAGGATCAGATCGTCCCCGGCTTGGGCCGTGGCATTGCGGCGAATGTGGTGTGGATGGGCCAAACCTGCTGCCACCAAGCCGAAGATGGGCTCCGGCGAATCGATGGAGTGCCCCCCTGCCAAAGGGATCCCGGCTTCTTGGCAAACCTGGATCCCTCCGGCCATGATCCCTTGGATGGCCTGCATCGGCAGGGTATTGACCGGCATGCCCAAAACCGCCAAAGCCAGAATGGGAGTGCCCCCCATCGCGTAGACATCGGAAAGGGCATTGGTTGCCGCGATCCGACCAAAATCCACCGGCTCATCCACAATCGGCATGAAGAAGTCGGTGGTCAAAATTAGGGCTTGGTGGTCGTTTAGTTGATAGACAGCCGCATCATCGCTGGTTTCAGCTCCCACCAACAAAGCCGGATTTGGGGATAGCAGGGGCACATCCTTAAGAATTTGTTGCAGCAGGGCCGGGGCAATTTTACAGCCGCAGCCACCGCCGTGGGAGTACTGGGTGAGGCGAATGGGAGCATCCATAAATTCAAGAAAAGGGAAAAAACATCAGCTGACTTTACTGTAGCGGCATCTGCGGGCAGTCGAGAAATGGACACGCTGAGTTAAGGTTAAAGGGATCCCACTATCCATAGCGTTGCCATGTCTTTTGTTCCTTTGCATCTCCACAGCGAATACAGCCTCTTGGATGGCGCCAGCCAATTGCCGCGTCTGATCGAGCAGGTGGTGGCTATGGGTTTGCCGGGGCTGGCCCTGACGGATCACGGTGTCATGTATGGGGCGTTAGAGCTGGTGAAACTGTGTAAAAGCAAAGGGATTACTCCAATCATCGGCAATGAAATGTATGTAATCAACGGCGATATCCGCGACAAAAGCCGCAAGTACCCCAAGTATCACCAAGTGGTTCTGGCCAAAAATACCCAGGGCTACAAAAACTTAGTGAAGCTAACCACCATTTCCCATCTACATGGCATTCAAGGGAAAGGGATTTTCTCTCGCCCCTGCATCAACAAAGAGTATTTGGTGCAATACAAAGAAGGGCTGATCGTCACCAGCGGCTGCTTGGCAGGAGAAGTGCCTCAAGCTATTTTGCAGCGGCGGCCAGAAATTGCCCGTGAAGTTGCCGCTTGGTACCAAGAGCAGTTTGGGGATGATTATTACATTGAGATTCAGGATCACGGTTATCAAGAAGATCGCTTTGTCAATGTGCAGTTGGTGCGCATCGCCCGCGAATTGGGGATCCCGATCATCCTCACCAACGATAGCCATTTTATTTCCTGCTGGGATGTAGAGGCCCACGATGCGCTGCTCTGCATTCAAACAGGCAAATCCCTTACTGAAAAAAATCGCCTTCGCTACACCGGAACCGAATACCTGAAAAGCCCAGAAGAGATGCGCCGTCTCTGCCGTGACCATTTGGAACAGGAGGTGATTGACGAGGCCATCGCCAACACCCTGAAGGTGCTGGAAAAGATCGAGGGCTATGACCTATTTGGGGAAATGCGCATGCCCGACTACCCGGTTCCACCGGGCCATTCTGCCGATAGCTATCTCACAGAATTGGCCTGGCAGGGGCTGGCGAAGCGCTGCGGTGTTGCTCAGCCGGATCAGATCCCCCAAAACTACCAGGAGCGCCTGCGCTTTGAGCTGAACATCATCCAACAAAAGGGCTTCTCCAGCTATTTCCTGGTGGTCTGGGACTACGTTCGCTATGCCCGCGAGCAGGGGATCCCGGTGGGGCCGGGGCGAGGCTCGGCAGCAGGATCCCTGGTGGCCTATGCCCTACAAATTACCAACATTGACCCGGTTAAATACGGCCTACTGTTTGAGCGATTTCTCAATCCAGAACGTCAATCGATGCCGGATATCGATACGGATTTTTGCATCGAGCGGCGGGGAGAGCTGATCGACTATGTGACCCGCAAATACGGCCAAGAGCGAGTCGCCCAGATCATCACCTTTAACCGCATGACCTCTAAAGCCATTCTCAAAGATGTCGGTCGAGTCTTAGACATTCCCTACTCAGAAGCCGACAAAATGGCGAAATTGATCCCGGTATCCCGAGGCAAGCCCGCAAAATTGGAAGAGATGATTGGCGAGGATACTCCCGCTCCAGAGTTCAAAGAAAAATACGAGAAAGACCCAACCACCCACCGCTGGATCGAGCTGGCACGTTTGTTGGAGGGCACCAACAAAACCTTCGGGGTTCACGCTGCCGGTGTGGTGATTGCTAAGGATCCCTTAGATGAGATCGTGCCTCTGCAGTACAACAATGAAGGCCAAATTATCACCCAGTACTCGATGGAAGATATCGAGTCTTTGGGCTTGCTGAAGATGGACTTTTTGGGTCTGCGCAACCTGACGATGATTCAGCGGGCAGTGGAACTGATCCGAGAACACAATGGCGTCAATATAGATCTGGATAACCTACCCCTAGACGACAAGAAAACCTACCAGCTTTTGGAAAAGGGAGAGCTGGAAGGGATCTTCCAACTGGAATCTTCTGGCATGAAGCAGGTGGTGCGGGAGCTCAAACCTTCCAACCTGGAAGATATTTCTTCAGTATTGGCCTTGTACCGGCCAGGCCCATTGGATACGGGCATGATCCCCGACTTTATCGATCGCAAGCACGGTCGCAAACCGGTAACCTATGCCCACGAACTCCTCAAGCCCATTCTTCAGGATACCTACGGAGCCATCCTCTACCAGGAACAGATCATGCGCATTGCCCAAGACATGGCCGGATACACCTTAGGCCAAGCCGATCTGCTGCGGCGAGCGATGGGGAAAAAGAAAGTCTCCGAGATGGAGAAACACCGCGAGCAATTTGTGCAGGGGGCAGCCAAGCGGGGTGTAAGCCAAGAAGTTGCCACAGAATTGTTTGATCAAATGGTTGCTTTTGCCGAGTATTGCTTCAATAAATCGCATTCTACTGCCTATGGGTTGATTACTTTTCAAACAGCTTACCTCAAGGCCAATTACCCAACGGAATATATGGCAGCCTTGCTCTCTTCTGTGGGGGGAGATCAGGACAAGGTACAGCGCTACATTACCTATTGCTTGTCAATTGGGATCCAAATTCAGCCGCCGGATATCAACCGTTCTGGAATGGACTTTACTCCCCAGGGATCCAGCATTTTGTTTGGTCTGGGGGCAGTGAAGAATGTAGGGGAGGGGGCCATTCAAAACATTTTGGCTGCCCGTCAAGCTGATGGCCCCTTCACCTCTCTGGCGGATTTTTGCCAGCGGGTGGATCTGCGCATTGTTAACCGTCGTGCCCTGGAGGCCCTGATTTGTGCGGGCGCTTTTGATTGTATTTCTGGAAATCGTAAACAACTAATTGCCGATTTGGATCCCATCCTCAGTTGGGCAGCGCAGCGAGCCAAGTCCAAAGCCATCGGCCAAGCCAGCTTGTTCGATCTACTGGGGAGCAATAGCAGCGCCGGCAATGGATTTGTGGAGGCTCCGCGTGGGCCGGCTACTGAAGATTTTCCACCTCAGGAAAAGTTGAGGCTAGAACGGGAGCTGCTGGGGTTTTATGTCTCGGATCATCCGCTGCGGCGCATTCAGGAGCAAGCGCGGCTACTGGCCCCCGTCAACCTAGCTGACCTGGGCGGCTGTGCAGCCGATGCCTCTGTGGGCGTTCTCGCCCTGGTGACTGCCATTAAAAATGTCACAACCAAGAAAGGGGATCGCATGGCCATTTTGCAACTGGAAGATCTCACCGGCAGTTGTGAAGCGGTGATCTTTCCCAAAACCTATGAACGTTTGCGCGGTTGCCTGGAGGTGGATCAACGGCTGTGGGTCTGGGCCAAAGTGGATCAGCGGGATGAACAGGTGCAACTGATTGTGGAAGATTTGCAACCGATTGAATCTGTTAGCTGGGTAACGGTGGAGATCCCTCTCGACTCTGCTGGGACACTGGAGGATCGATACCGTTTACAGACGCTAATCGCTCGCCAACGCTCGGAAATTAAAGAAGAAAATCGCATTCCTGTCGTGGCTGCCATCACCGCCCATCCCCATACCCTTTGGGTGAGAATGGGATCCCAATTTTGGGTTAACAATGCCCAAGCCGCCGTTGAAGCCCTGCGTCAAGCCGGCTACACCGCCCGCAGCGAATCGCTGCTCTCTCCATAGGCATGGCAGAGAAAGCTCCGGCAGCAGCAGGAGAAATTCAACGGAGCTGTTTCTCAAGCCAAGCCCGCAACTGGCTCACCGTCAGCCGAGGGGAAGGACGTGGCAAAGGTCGCTCGGGATCCCCTGCCAGGGTGAGCACGGGAACTTCCAGTTGGTATCGCTCCCACCAACTCGGGTTGGAGGTGATGTCGCGGATTTCCAACAGGGTGATCTCAGGGATTTGCCACAACTTATCGGCCAAGCCTTCGCACAGGTGGCAGCCGGGTTTGCTGTAGAGAATCAGGGGGGGCCAAGGCACAGCGGATCCCTAGCGGGTGACGGTGCAGGCCAGCCGACGGTGTTGTAGGGAAGGCATCTGCCGCCTGACCAACTGGAAACGCTCTGGGTTAATTTCAGCAATGGCCACCCCCGGTTTTTCGCCACCCGCATCCGCCAAGATAGTCCCCCAGGGGTCCACGATCATGGCATGGCCGTGACACTGTCGCCGCTCGTAGTGGGTGCCCACCTGGGCGGGGGCTATCACGTAACAGGTGTTCTCAATGGCCCGGCATTGCAGCAAAACCTGCCAGTGATCCCGACCCGTGTAGGCCGTGAAGGCGGCAGGGATGAGCAAAATCTGGGCTCCGCGATCCACCAGGGATCGGTACAGCTCTGGAAAGCGTACGTCGTAGCAGACCGACAAACCGAGGTTCCCCAGTTGCTCTTGCTCGCAGGTGACCACCTCATCTCCGCTGACCACCGTGTTCGACTCGCGGTAGGTATTGCCGTCGGGCAGATTGACATCGAACAGGTGGATTTTGCGATAGCGGGCCAGCTCTTTGCCGTCAGGGCTGTAGAGGGCAGCGGTATTGTAAACTTTGCCCTGCCCGTCCGGCACAGGATACCCTCCTCCCAAAATAAATACTTGGTAGCGCTGGGCCATCTTGGCCAAAAACTCCTCCGCCCGCTCCGCAATCTCGGGGGCAAGGCGGGCTTTCTCGGCTTCCGGCCCCATGAAGGCAAAGTTTTCTGGTAGTGTCACCAGCTCGCACCCCTGGCGCACTGCAAAGTCGATCCACTCTTCCGCCTGCTGCAAGTTGCTGGCCAGATCGGGAATGCTGGTCATTTGAATGGCGGCTGCCAGATAAGAGCGCATAGACGGAAACTCCAAAGGATGCTAAAGGGGATCCGGCCGGCTAGCCGACCAGATGCCACCAGCCGAAGGCAGGCCCTACAAATCGGATCACCACCCAAATGATGGCCAGGAGAATGATGCCTGCCCAAGCGCCACGGGTTGTCCAATTGTAGATGGCGCGAGCTTGCCCTTTGGTGAGGGGAATGTCTTTGAGGTTGGGAAACACCAGCTCTTGGTCGGGATCTTGGCTGATGCGGGTTTTACGGCGCTTCGCTTCGCCCATGGGGTGGCCTCCAAGTTCTTCGCTGGGGTGGCGACTTTTATCTTAAGGTTTTCTGTCTGGGTCACAAGACTGGGTGGATATCAATCTGCATAATAATCGCCTATTTACCCCATCAGGCCACGCCAATCCATGGGCCTGCCGATGCTTTCCCTAGCCGGAAATCCACAAAGGGGATCCCTGGTGCTCTTGGGGACGATTGCCATCCTCTTCGGTAATGGCCACAGCCCGCACCCATTCTGTAGATTCAAACACCGGCGGTAGGCGCAGCTCCTGTTGGCGATTTCCTGTTTCATCCACCGGAAAAGCTGCCACGAGAACGGCCCCCGCCCTATCGGTGGTAAAGGGCGCCTCCGGTTCCAGCACCACCCACAGGGCATAGACCCGGCCTTCCGGCAAAGGCGGCAACCCTTGGGCCACCAATCGCCCTTGCAGGCGCTGGGGATCCACCTCAAGCTTGACCGAGCCGGCCAGGTTCTCCGCAGTCGGCTGCAATTCATAGGTCAACACCTCGCCAGGGATCCCTTGAGTCTGGGCTAGCTGCAGCCTGCGCCACAGGTAGAGGTTCCCCAGCCCCAAAGCGACGATCAAGCCTGCGGCCACCGCCCCCAAGCCCCGTTGCCAGAGACGGGATCCCTTGGCAATCCAGGCGGGGGTGCGCATCGGTTGGGCTGCCTGCTCCGCATGTGCCTGCAACAGAGAAGCCCGCAGGGCGGGGGGAGGTTGCTTTTCCTCCACGCCGTAGGCTGTCTCCAACGCCCGTTGCAACGCTTGCAGTTCTCGGTGCAGCTCCGGGCGCAGCTTGAGCAAGGCTTCCAGCCGCTCGGCCTCTTCCGGGGAGAGATCCCCCAGCACGTAGCCCGCCAGCCACAGTTGCAGTTCTTCGGGAGACACAGATTCGGCTTTCATGAGGAGCCTCCCAACAACTCGCGCAGCCGCAGCAAAGCCCGCCGAGCTCTGGCTTTGACCGTTCCCAAAGGCAGATCCAGTTGCTTGGCAATTTCCGTTTGGCTCATGCCTTCGTAATAGGCCATCTTCAAGACTTGCCGTTGACTTTCGGACAACTCGGCCAAGGCCGTTTGCACCTCGGCCACCCGTTCCGCTTGGGCCAACTGCTCCAAGGTGGGATCCGCAGCAGGACTACCCTGCAATTCCACTCTGCCCTGTTCCAGGGAGCGCTGTCGATTCCGCCAAGAGCGCAGCCGATCCAAACAGCGAGAGCGAGCCAAGATGCTCAGGTAGGTGCGCAGGGATCCCCGTCTGGGATCAAAGGAGGAACGAGCTAAGGGGAGATAGAAGGCCCAATCCTGAGCTGGGATCGGGCCGGGTCAAGGATCAACAGCAGCAACGATCTCAAAACGATTCCAACAATTGGTTCCAAATCAATGAATCCAAAACATTGATTAATGTTGATTAACCTTGATTTAGATAGGCAAATGGGAATCGGCTTTCCTAGAGGGCGGCCAAGCCAAAGAACGGCCCACCCGGCAGGGTGCCCAGGGATGTGGCCCGACCGGTGTTTAGTTCAATTCGATACAAGGTGGAGCCGCCGATGGCAAAGCCGGTATCCACTCCATCAGCAGTACGGATGTCAAACCCACCCATAGGGCCGAAGTTCACCCCCAGAGGGCCAATGGGCACCTGAACCCCATCGTTGGGGGGATTCTGCAACACCAGCAGGTTCCGTTGCCCGTCGATGTTCAGCAGCCGCGTGGATTGGGCACCCGCCACATTGTTGGTGTAGGCGGCGGCGGTGATGGCCGGCTGGGATCCCTGTAGTTCCATTGGGCCAAAGGCCAAAGGTCTATCTTGGATCACTTCGCCCGTATCCACATTGATGCGGAAGTTCTGGCCATTGGCTCCCACCAAGCGCAGCCGATCCGGAACAGGGTTGAAATCCATGCCAGAAAGCGTGCCCGCGGTGAAGGGAACCGACAGAGTGCTGGCCACGGTAGCGACACCGGTCTGCAAGTTGATGGTGTAAAGGATGCTGGTGTCGGTCAGCCCGTAAAGCAGCCGGTTGGCAGGGCGCACATCGATACCAATGAGGTTGCCGTTCACTCCTGTTACCGTCAGGGATCCCTGCACAAAGGCATCGGCGGAGCGGATAAAGGTGAGGCGGTTGCCGCTGCTCAAAGCCACCAAATCCGCTTGGGAAGGCATCATCGAAGACGAAGTGCTGCTGCCACAGCCCAAGAGAGCATGACTTTAGTCAATAATAAGCTCAACTATACTGAAAATAATGTACAATATGTTCAGTACGGATTACTACCAGTTGATCTTTCTGTTTACTTTCGAGTCTGCCAACATGGTAGCCAAAGCAAAGCAGAAAATTGGTAGTAAGACGACACGGAAACTGCGCTTTGGGTATTCTACTCAAAGCTTTGCGGGATACCGCCATTCTGTTTGGAAACAAACAGAATGCTATCGCTGCATAGTTGAACAGTGATGTTCAGCAGTGTTCAGCGTAAATGTATCAGCAAAACTGCCGGCTATCACAGAGGCTGCTACAAAGCTTGTGTGTTTGTGCATTGAACAGGCTCCTCAAAAGATCGACAAACCATCAAAACCACTGACAGACAAGCCCCCCTAAACCACAGAGCCTGTGGCTGCAAAGCGCTGCAGTGAAAACTTTTTTGCCCTCAACCCAGAGAACTCTGCGATTCCCTCTGCCTTGTGAAGGAGAAGGCAGTTGTTCTCCGCGATGTCAGCGCGTGGGGCGCGTCTGTAGAAATTACTCAACTCCCCGGAACTCGGATGCCTGGGATCCAAGCTTTTTGGCCCAGACTTTAACTGGAAGCGCTGGTGTAAAAGCGCAGGGCAAAGCGCCAGAAGAGATGGGATCCCCACAACAGCCCTGCCGCCAGCAGAGCGGATCCCAGCAGCCACGGCCATTGGGCTCGCCCCAGCAAGGTCTCCGCCGGGATCGTTGTCAAGAAAGCCACCGGCACGATGAAGGTAAAAAACACGCGGTAGGCCACCGGATAAGCCACCATCGGGAACCGCCCTGCCTCTACCAAGCCCCGTAACACCTCGGTGACGTTGTAGATTTTGACAAACCAAATGCTGGTGGCTCCCAACATAAACCAGAGGCTATAGAGGATGATCAGCCCCAGCAGCAGAGGCAGCAGCCCCAGAGCATAGGCCCAAGCAGGCAAATGGAGCTGGATCCCGGCGTAGAGAATCAGCAACAGGCCAAAGCCGATATCCACCAGGCCCCAGGGGGAAAACACCCTGGCCGACAGCCAAAACTGGCTGCTTATTGGCTTTAGCAAAACAAAATCCAAGGTGCCTTCCTGCACCTGCTGCACAATGCGATTGAGGTTGACGTTAAAGAGACTGGCCGACACCCCCTGCAGAATGGTGAACACCCCCAACACGATGAGGGCTTCCGGCCAACTCCAACCGCCCAGCCGGTGCCCCTGCTGGTAAAACAACGACAGCCCAAACAGAGCGGATCCCAAGCCACCCAGACTGCTGAGGCTGGCAAAGAAAAAATTGGCACGGTACTCCATTTCTGCCGCGATTGAGGTGCTCCAAAACAGCCACAATATCCGCAAATAGCGCAGCACCTTGGTTTTCTCCAATCTCAGCTTTTATCCCACTTGCGGTAACAGCGGGCGGTAATGAAATAGGGGTGAAACACCTCCAAAAAACAGCTTTGCAGCACCTGAAAGAATTGCTCTACCTTTTGCGGGTCGTCCAGGTGAAAAGGAAACTCGCCGTTAAACCCCTTGAAAAAGTACCAATTGATCAAAAGCTTACCTGACGGCTTGAGCCAGTCGTAAAACTGCCGCAACTGCGCTGCCGGATCCGCCAGATGTTCCACCACATCGAAGCAGATGACCGTGTCAAAAAAGATCTCTTCTGGGAAGTTTTCTGGACAGTGGATGCGCTCGGTTAAGCCCAGCTTTTCCGCCCGCCATTGCACAAACTGCCGATGGATGGGGTTGATATCCCAGAAGATCACCTGATCCACCGCTGCGCAGAGGGCCGCCCCGATAGCATGGGTGCCGATGCCGCCGCCAAAATCCAACACCAACCCGCGGGCATGATCCGCCACCAGGCGTAAGGTATCGCCGATGTAGTCGGTGCTGCTCAGGTGCCAAGCCGCCAAATCCAGCAGATAGGCGGATCTCACCTGATCCCGATAAAACGCATCTGCCCGATCCCAGCCAAAGTCTCGCCGGCCCAACTCCGCCAATTGCTGCTGCCCTGCCCGCAGTTTCTCCCGCAGATCGGCAGCCCCAAGGCCCAGGAAGGATCCCAGATGGGCTTCTAGGTCAAAGGCATTTTGCCAGTAGCCGCTCAGAGCAGGTGGGATGGGGGGCACAGGAGGATTCAGAAGACTGGTTGGGTTGGCTTAGGCAACAGTGAAATCCTCTTCCTCTGGCTGAGCCAGGTTTTCCGGGTTCGGCTCCGTGTCTTTATTAAAATCAAAGGTGGATGGGGATGTAGAGCTAGCAGCATCCAGAGGCTGCAATAACTTGGCTAGGATTTCCGGGCTGAGTCGATCCGTTGTCTCCACAATTGCTGTTACGTTCGGCCCAAACCTTATCTTATCTAGGAGCTGAAGGCGATGGGACAAAACCCGTTTTCCGTTGACGAATAGGCCATTGGTGCTGGGCCTGGATCCCGGACTGCCATCGAATACCATGTAGCTGTACTGCAGGGATCCCTGTGCAGTTGGCCCTGAACCTGGGATGCGGATGAGGGAAGCGTGTTTCCGAGAGACGCAGGGATCGTAAAGGCGAATATGATTGTCTTTAGACCGTCCCACTGAGTAATAGATACTATCCAGAACAACCCCCCTCTGCCCCAATCGATCCCTGAAGATCAAGACCCAGTGAACAGGGACAGGCTGAGTACTGCAGCGAGCAGAAGAGGCCATGATGAATCAAGCTGCACCTAGAGTCGCTGGTGTCAACAAAAGGGAAACTCAATAAAGGTGGGTAGTCACTTAGCTCTTAAAGGCCAAAGCAGCAGCTGCTTTCCCCATTATAAGTAGCCATCCCCCTGAGTCCAAAAGCCCAAGTTCAGCTAGGAGTAGGGGTGTTGCCGAAACAGAAACCGGCCCAGAAAACCCATTCTTATTGGTCTAAGATGCATCCAGAGTTACCCCGTTTTGGGGAAGAACCCTGAGAGCTCAACTCTCGGCAGGCTGGCGAGCAGTCTAGCATACCCAAAGTCTTTTAGACTAGAGCGCAGGGAGGTAGGTTGCAGGTTTGGCTTGGACAGGAGATCATAGAGTTTCGTCGAAACCCAAAGCTCCCATTGACAGCGTGACGGTGGAACACAAGCACATTCAGTTAGACAGTCGGCCCGTTGGCCTGAACACAGCCACCGGTACCATCAAAGCCCAGTTGGACTTGCTACTGCTGGGGTTGGAGTCCCTGAGCGGAGAAAGTTCCGAAGCGGTTCTGGCCGCAGCCAAAGCCCTCAACTTGGAAGAGCAGATTGGCGACCGGGTGACCCTCTGGCGACTGCGCAATGCTAACCCCTTGCGCCGCAGCAGCGGTGGGCGCAAAAAGGTCGATATCGAAGAGGCCCGCGCCCTGGTGATGGTGATTGCCTATCTGGCTGCTCAGCAACAAGCCCGTATCCGCAGCACCTTGGAGCAACTGGAAGCCGCTGTCGATCAAGAGCTCAGCCCCTTCCGTCAGCCGCTGGTGGGAGATTACTTGGATGAATTCCTCTCTCACTACCGCAGCCGCATGGTGGATGGGGACGTGCGCGATGAGAATAGCCTCACCGAGCTGGCCCTGCGCATCTTGATTGAGCTGATGTTCTACAGTAGCCCGAAAGGCGCTCAGCGCCTGTGGAAAGCCTTGCTCAGCCGTCCTGAGATGGATTTGCCCGCCGGCAGCGATCTGGAAGAAGAGGGGGTAGCCCACAGCTCCGGCCCCGATACCTCACCCTCTTCTTGAGGCAGGTTCGTCAATTATCACCTCTGTTATCGCCTCTGTAGCCCTCTACCCGTGTTGTTTGCCCGCAGTTGCCATGCCCAACCTTACCCTGGTTAGCCACACCTATCAACAGCCCACTTCTACGCTGACTGTACGGGGAGAAGCCCCTGCCGATTCCAATTCTTCAGACTCCTCTGCAACGCCGCCGCTGCAAGCCATCCAGCGCAGCTTCGAGTGTCAGTTGGAAATCCGCCAGGGGGAGACAGTCAAAACTTTACACGGCGATAACGTTTGGCTCAACGATTTGATCACCGTAATCGACCGCTACGTGGGATCCCACTTGAGTGGGGAACCCAAGGGAACCTTCAGCGGTACCGTGGCCATCCGTCCGCTTGATTTTATTTTTCATCGTCTCACGGTGCGCCAAGGGGAAGATCGCATCGCGCAGGTGGATTTGTCGATGACGCAGTTGTACGACCTGCTGGAGAACCTCTCCCAGGTGGCGGATGACATTCCCCAACTGGCCAATCTGGGAACTCCGGTGACGCGGGCTTGGTATCGACAGCCCACTGGGATCGCGGCCCTGCTGGTGGGCGGGATCGCAGTTGTGGCCGGTGTTGGGATCTGGGCCAGTCGCCCCCCTAGGGATCCCACAGCTTCCCCTTCCCCGCAAGAGCAGCTCACCATCCCTGCCTTGACGGGTCAATCGCAGCCTTTGGCCACATCCCTCCAAGAATCTGACCCAACAGCGGGAAGAGAGGCAGCAGGGGCGGATCCCCTTTCCCGTCTGCGAGACATTTTGGCAGAGCAGTGGCAGTCTCCCCCCGATTGGCCAGAGAGCTTGGCCTATCGAGTAACTGTAGATGAGACGGGATCCCTGCTGGCTGCCGAGCCGGAGAATGAGCTTGCCCGAGAGCGCCGAGCCGAAACCCCCTTTGCCAACCTGCCGGAGCTACCGCCGGATCCCTTGCCAACAGGTGCACAACAGTTCCGCGTCAGCCTAGAGCCGGGCAACCAGGTGGAAGTAACCCAGGACAGGTAGGCATCCCGACAGGCCAAGCTGGGGTGGGTCAGCACTATAGTCTACCTAGGGATGTTATCGATAGTCACTTCAGGTTAGGGTGAGACCCGTGGGCCACTGAGAACAGCTCTCTGGCCCCCTGCGTTCAACGTTTTAGGTGTTGGGTGCATTGTCCCAGTTTGAATCGAAATAACCCTACTTTCAGGGCCGGGGGATTAGAGGAAGCGATCTGACCCTGGAGGATTAAGCCGGAAAGAGAGAGACCATCCAGTTCAGACAGCCAAGGCTGCCGCCAATGCCGAGGCGCAAAGGCTCTACTGATCGCATCTGAAGGGTTTAATCGGCTTCAGACAGCTAGGGCAATGAGGACAAGAGGATAAAGTGGAAGAGTTCCCTCTATATCGGATCGCTGCCACTCTATGACCGTAACCATCGAAGTGCCCAAGCGAGGCTTACCTGTCACCATCATCACGGGCTTTTTGGGCAGTGGGAAAACCACCCTTCTCAACCACATCCTCAACAACCAAAAAGGGATGCGCACAGCGGTGCTGGTCAACGAATTCGGCGAGATCAGCATTGATGCGCAATTGATTGTCTCCAGCGAAGAAGATTTGGTCGAGCTGAACAACGGCTGCATCTGCTGCACCATCCGGGACGACATCGCCGAGAGCGTGTTGCGGTTGATGGAACGCTCCGACAAAATCGACTACTTGGTGGTGGAGACCACGGGATTGGCGGATCCTTTGCCGGTTGCCCTCACCTTTTTAGGGCCAGAATTGCGAGACCTGACGCGGCTAGACTCGATTGTCACGCTGGTAGACGCCACCAATTTTGCCCCCGATCTGTTTAACAGCGACGTGGCCTATAGCCAAATTGCCTATGGGGATGTGATTCTCCTCAACAAAATCGATTTGGTCGAGGAAGCCGAAATCGAGCGTCTGGAAAAACGCATCCGCGAGATCAAAGAGGATGCCCGTATTTTGCGCACCGTCAACAGCGCAGTCCCCCTGGAGCTGATCTTGGATACAGACCTGTTTCAGGCCAGTTCCTTGCCCCGAGAAGAGGCCCATGACCATCCCAGTCACGACCACCATGACCACGATCACGATCATGACCACTGCGAACACCCTGACCACCACCACTCCCATCACAGCCACATTGAGGCTGACGGCTTTAACTCCCTAGCCTTTGAGAGCGATCAGCCCTTCTCTTTGGATGCTTTCCAAAACTTTCTCAACGAGTTGCCCGATGCAGTCTTTCGCGCCAAGGGGGTGTTGTGGTTCGAGGAAAGCCCAGAACGACACATCTTTCACCTCAGTGGGCGGCGCTATACCCTCAGCAGCGATGAATGGCCGGGTCAGCCCAAGAACCAGTTGGTGCTCATCGGTCAACATCTCGATACAGCCCAGTTGCGGGAAAAGCTCCAGGCCTGTCTTGTCCGTCCGGATACACAGGGTCGAGGGTTGGGTCGCTGAACCATGGATTGACAGCGGTCCAGGCTAAAGAAAGTTGGGCTATATTCCAGCAGCCTTGGCCCTAAAGCCCAGAGGTGAGGGCTTACCTTCCATGTCCGACATCTTTGTGATGATCCGCAATCAGGCCAACAACGCGCTCACCTCCATCGATGGGATCCCTTTTCTCAGTTTCCTGGAGCGAGAGGGGCAGTTGATTGCAGAAGAAACCATTGAGTTGATCTATGCGGACGCTGGATTTGATGACCTGCCAATTGGAGAATACACTGTGGGGGTACGGCATGAACGGGTGGAACCCCCGAAAGCCACCTGCCCGGTCAGTATTACCTCTGAGGACGAGGTTGTTTTGGTAACATTTGTTTACCTTGAGCCCGAGCGGGTTCTGCTGACTATTCACGTCTCTGTGGAGAAGAGGTTGTAGCCATGACTGTCAAGGTCATCCCATCGCGCTCGATCAAAGCCTTTCGCTATCGGGTGTTTTGTTTGGGACAGGATCTCTGGAATGCCCGGGATCCGATTAGCCGTGCCAACCTTGCTCTGCAACTGGCGGATGCCGCTACGACTTTGGCCCGAATGGAAGTCCAAGCCGCTCAGCCCTTCAGCTCAAGCCCTTCCTATTCCCTGCCGGAAGCTGGCCATAGGTAGCCATCGATCCAGCCGGGAATCGAGGCCAGACGCAAGGGATCCCGCCTACTCCCACTCGATGGTGCCAGGGGGCTTGGAGGTGATGTCGTAAACCACGCGGTTGATGCCGGGCACCTCGTTGACGATGCGGTTGGAAATGGTGGCCAAGAGGTCGTAGGGAACTCGCGCCCAATCGGCGGTCATACCGTCTTCACTGGTAACCAGCCGCACCACCACCGGGCAGGCATAGGTGCGCTTATCCCCCATCACCCCCACCGACCGCACCTCTGGCAGCAGCACGGCAAAGGCTTGCCAAAGGTTGGGATAGTAGCCGGAGCGGTTGATCTCCTGCCGCACGATCATGTCCGCTTCTCGCAGGGTTTCCAGCCGTTCTTTGGTAACCTCGCCTACAATGCGGATGGCCAGCCCCGGCCCCGGAAAAGGATGGCGGCCCACAATCTCTTCCGGCAGACCCAAAGAGCGGGCCAGTTGCCGCACCTCGTCTTTGAAGAGCTTGCGCAAAGGCTCTACCAGCTTAAAGCGCAGATTTTCGGGCAGGCCGCCGACATTGTGATGGCTTTTGATCTTGACGGCAATGCGTTCTCCAGTAACCGGATCCACATGGGTATTGGCAGACTCGATCACGTCTGGGTAGAGAGTGCCTTGGGCTAAGTACTCAAAAGGACCCAGCCGCTGGGATTCTTCCTCAAACACGCGAATAAACTCTGCCCCAATTCGTTTGCGTTTTTCTTCGGGATCGGTAACCCCCTGCAACTGCCGGAGAAACCGCTCCTGGCCATCCACGTAGTGGACGGGAATGTGAAATTGCTCTTGGAAAAGGCGCAGCAGCCGCTGGGGCTCTTCCTTGCGCATAAACCCTTGGTCGATGAACACGCAGGTGAGCTGGTCGCCGATGGCCTTGTGCAGCAGAAAAGCCAAAGTAGAGCTGTCTACCCCCCCCGAGAGGGCCAACAGCACCTTCTTATTGCCCACACGGGCACGTACCTCTCGAATGGCTTCCTCTAGAAAAGCTGCCGTTGTCCAGGTGGGCTCGCAACCGCAGATGTGATAGACAAAGTTGCGGATGAGAAAGGCGCCAGCCTCTGAGTGGGCCACCTCCGGATGAAATTGCACCCCGTAGAGACGACGCCTTGGATCGGCAATGGCGGCACAGGGGGTGTTGTCGGTAGAGGCCAAGGTGTGAAAGCCCGGCGGCAGTTCGGTAACCGAATCCCCGTGGCTCATCCACATGATGCTGTTTTCCGGCAGGTTGGTGAGCAGGTCGGTGGGATCCAAAATGTGCAGAGCGGCACGGCCATATTCCCCCTTCTGGGCTGCTTCCACCTTGCCCCCCAACTGCTGCACCATGAGTTGCATGCCGTAGCACACCCCCAGAACCGGGATCCCTAGGTTCCAAATCTCAGAGTCACACACCGGAGCGGCTGGCTCATACACCGAGTTGGGGCCCCCGGAGAGGATAATGCCCTGCGGTTGCAGTTGCCGCAGTTGCTCAGCAGTGGTGCGATAGGAAAGGATTTCCGAATAGACGTGGGTTTCGCGAATGCGGCGGGCAATCAGCTCAGAGTACTGGGATCCAAAATCGAGAATGACGATCATCTGGCGCTGCACTTCGAGAGGGGAAAGGCCGGAACTGGGAGGAGATGCAGAAGGGATCACAAAACCTGGCACAGTGCACAATAAAAAAGCCGGTCCAAGAGACTAGCTTGGCTATGGATACGATGGATACGAAAGAAACATTAAGGGCTCTTCCATGGTAACAGGGGTGGAGAGCTTGCACGCGGCTGCCTGCTCTAAAAAGCCTCTGTCAGGCTTGCCGAGAAAACAGCGCTTCTCGGAGGAGTCTCGCCGAAAAACCGCCTGATGAGCCCCTGAAAAAGCTGGCCACCGGCTGGGCATGACTCCCGCCAACAACGCAATACAGAAGCCAGATGACCTAGCAAAGTTAAGACTTATGATCGTGAAGGAGCGCTCCAGGCCGGTGGGGGTATTGGTAGGGATCCGCAGTGCCATTTTTTTATGTCGATTGTTGCCGAGTCCTTTCAAACCTATCTGCGCCGCCGCCGTCGTCTTCTAGCCCGCCGTCTCAAGCGACAGCAGGGCTGGGTCGTGGTTTTGGCTCTGCTGGCTTTGTACTTGCTCAGTTGGGATGCGCTGGGCGAAGATGGGTCACTATCGCACCTGTGGAGGGGACAACCCCTGTGGCTGGTGTTGATCCCGCTGTTGGGGGGAGGGCTGTACAGCTTGGGCGCCGGGGTGATCTGGATGCTGCGCCAGCGCTGGTCTGCCCAGCTGTTGGCCGAGATGATCAGCTTGCCCCATTTGACTTTGGCTGCCCTGATCTGGCTGGGGTTAGCCGTTTGGGGAGAGCACCTTTCGCCTTTCCTGTTGCGACAAAAAAACCAATTGTTGGCGGGCCTGTTGATCAGTTGGCTGTTGGCCCAGGGATGGAGTTTTTTCCAGACAGGTTGGGTAGTAGAGGCTGGGCAACTGTGGGCCGACTATCTGCAGGAGCTGCGCGGTTCTGTATTACAGCCCTGCTACCAGCGCCTGGAAACCTGTCGTCTTTCGCTCCATCTTTACCACGCCATTTGGCAAGACCTGCAACTGGAAGAACTGGAGGCCCAGCACCTGATTCAACTGTTGTCTGAGTCGTTGCTGCCGCTGACCCTGCCGCTCAAGGTCTATGCTCAGCGGGTTCACCATTGCTGTCAGCAGTTGGCAGCCCTGCTGGCGCAAATGCAGGAGCGGGTAGAGCGGTTGGAGCAGGTGCTTTTGAATGTAGAGCTGGAGTTGGCCTCTCATCAGTTGCTTCAGGCTCAGCCGCAGCCGATTAACTTGCTGGCGGAAGATTGGGCCAGCTGTCAGGAGCTGGATTTGCAGGAGTTGGTTTGCTTAAACCAAGAGCTGCTGGGCACCGACCGTTCTTTGCAGGGCTTGACCCAAGAGCTGAAAGGCTGGGCCGACAGAGCCATCCCCGCTGGATTGAAACTGGGATTGCCATGGCTGGGATCCCTGGGATGAAGAAGGCTGACGCTCCTTCCTCTGAGCCTCCACAGCTCAAGACGCTGTGGGAAAGCTGGCTGGCGGAGCTGGGTTGGCAGCCTTCTGAACAGCAGCAGCAACAACTGCAACAGCTCTATCCGCTGGTGATGGCCGGAAACCGAACCCAGAACCTGACCCGCATCACCGATCCCATCGACTTTTGGGAGAAACACCTGTGGGATTCGCTGCGGGGCCTACGCCTGCTGGGATCCTGGGAGGCAATCCAAGCTCAGCCCTGGCGGGGGATCGACATCGGCACCGGGGCAGGGTTTCCAGGGATCCCGGCCCAAATTGCCCTGCCCCAAACCTGCTTTACCCTGCTGGACAGCACCCAACGCAAGATTGCCTTTGTACAGGACACCTTGCAAAGGCTCTCCCTCACCCAAGCGCGGGCAGTGGCTCAGCGGGCCGAAATTTGGGGGCAAGACCCGCAGGAACGGGGCAGCTATGATGTCGCTCTGGCCAGGGCCCTGGCCTCGGCGGAGACCTGCGCCGAGTATTGCCTGCCTCTGCTCAAGGTGGGGGGGCGTGCCATTCTCTATCGTGGCCATTGGACGGAGGCAGAAGCCCAAACGCTGGAGCGGGCCCTCAAGATCCTGGGCGGAAAACTGATCCATGTAGAAGCCTTCACCACACCCCGCAGCCGTGGGGTGCGTCACTGCCTACTGCTGGAGAAAGTAGCCCCCACGCCGCCTCCTTATCCCCGCTCTCCCGGCACTCCCAAACGCCAACCGTTGGGCCAAAGCAATCGCCCATGAAGGTTAGGATCCTGAGTTTCCATCTTGCTACAAAAGCTTCTCCCAATTCTCGGACAAAAAGCTGGAAGGATGGCTTTGCAAATGCCATTGGGAAGACTAAGATGTGGTTGGCATGAGGTTCGGATTGAGCGAATGGTTTAACCAGGTGAGCCTCCGAACTGAACGCTAAAGGGTAAGGTTCGGAGTGTGCTACGCCATGACCATTTTTGTGGGTAATTTGTCCTTCAAGGCCAGCGAAGAAGATCTGCGGCTTGTGTTTGCCGAATACGGCACCGTTAAGCAAATTAAGCTGCCAGTGGATCGGGAGACTGGCCGTAAACGGGGCTTTGCCTTTGTGGAGCTGGAAAACGAAGCTGATGAGCAAAAAGCCATCGACGAGCTGGATGGCGCTACTTGGATGGGCCGGGATTTGAGGGTCAACAAGGCGTTGCCTCGGCAGGCCGGTGCAGGCGGCAGTCGGGATGGCCGCTCTTCCCGCTTTTGAGTTAACATGCATCTACCCTTTCTCAGATGAGGTTTGAGCCAGGGATCCCAACCCGCGATCCCTGGTTTCTAGCGCGTTCCTGAGAACACTCTGCCCAGAAAGGCCAGGCTAAACCAGGCGGAGGCCACCAGGACGATGGCTGGGCCGGAGGCGACGTTGAGGTAGTAGCTGGCGTACATCCCCAGCAGGCTGGCGCTCACCCCAAATAGGGATCCCAACAGCATCACCTGGTGCAATCGAGGCACCACCAGATAGGCGGTTGCCGCTGGCGTGATCAGCATGGCCAACACTAAGAGCACGCCCACTGCCTTCATGCTGGCCACCAACGTCAGGGAAGTGAGCACCATCAGCCCCCACCCCAGCCGCTCGGTGGGCAGGCCGGCTGCTTTGGCCCCCAAGGGATCGAAGCTGTAAAAGGTCAATTCCTTGAAGAAGAGGGCCACTAACCCCAACACCAAAAGGGTGATGCCCACCACTGTCAGCACATCGACAGCATTCACCCCCAGGAGGTTGCCGAAGAGGAAGTGGTTGAGATCGATGCGAGCCCGCCGTTGGATCAAAGTGATCAACAGGATCCCCAAGGCAAAAAAGGCCGAAAAGACGATCCCCATGGCTGCATCCGGCTTGAGGGGGCTGGCGGAGCGGATCCATTGAATTAAGAGGGCGCTGAGGAGACCGGCCACGAAGGCTCCCACAAACAGGTTAAGGCCCAGCATGTAGGCAATGGCCAGGCCCGGCAGCAGCGAATGGCTGATGGCATCCCCCAGGAGGGCCAAGCTTTGCACCAGCAGATAGCTGCCCACCACGGCACAGAGAATGCCGACGGCCACCGCCACCAGCAGAGCCCGTTGCATGAAGGCAAAACTCAAGGGATCCGCCAGGCTGTGCCAGAGCCATTCCATAACGTTGTTGACCTCAAACTCTCCCTAGGCAGCTGAGTCCAGCAGCAGGGCTCGGCCATAGGCCCGCTGCAACACCGCTGGCTGCAACACCTCCCGCGGGGATCCCTGGGCAATTAAGACACGGTTGAGGAGGAGCACTTCGTCGAAGTAGGCCCGGGCCTGCCCCAAATCGTGGTGCACCACCATCACGATGTGGCCGGCATCTGCCAGCTCCCGCAACACCTGGAACAAAATAGCTTCGCTGGGCTGATCGATCCCGGCAAACGGCTCATCCAGCGCGTAGATCTCCGCTGCTTGGGCCAAGGCCCGCGCCAAAAACACCCGTTGCTGCTGCCCCCCCGATAGCCGACCGATGGGCCGATCCCGATAGGCCCCCATCCCCACCCGCTCCAGGGCTTGAGCAGCCCGCTGCTGCCCCTTTTTCCCGATGCGGCGAAACCAGCCAGCAGCTCTCACCTGCCCCATCAACACCACATCCCACACCGTGGCGGGAAACGACCAGTCGATGGCCGAGCGCTGGGGTACATAGGCCACTTGCTCTCCCCGCAGCGCTTGTCCGCCGTAGCGCACTTCCCCCCGTTCCAGCGGCACCAACCCCAACAGCCCCTTGAGAAAGGTGCTTTTGCCGGCCCCGTTGGGCCCGAGGATGCCCGTGATGCGCCCCGGCGCGATTTCAGCTTGGATCCCTTGCAGCACCTGCAGGCTGCCGTAACGCACCGTCAGATCCCGCACCACCAGGGATCCCCTGGCCGGACCAAGAGGGAGAGGAGGAAGTTGCTTTTTCATTTTGTTTTCATTTTCGGTAAGTCCAGTGTACCCTAAAGGGACATCTAAACCATGAAACGATGATCAAAAGTCTTGTCTTCCTTTGGGGGCGGCGCCGTTGGGTAGCAGCCTTCGGCTTGGCAATAGGACTCTGTCTCGCTGACGGGAACGGCAGTTTTCTGGCCTTGGCCGGTTCGGGATGGGCGCGTCCCCGCGTTGTGGCTACCACTACGTTGATCGCCGATTGGGTAGAGCAGGTGGGCCAAGATCGCATCCAGCTCACCAGCCTGCTGCAGCCGGGAATGGATCCCCATGTCTACGAGCCAACGCCGGCGGATGGGGTGGCCCTAGAGCAGGCAGACTTGGTGTTCTGGAATGGCTACAACCTGGAGCCGGGGTTGATGCGTCTCATCGAAGCCACGGCCCAAGGAGCGCGGCGGGTTGCCTTGGCCGAGATCCTCGATCCCATCGTCACCAATGAGGAGGATGGGATCCCCACTCCCGACCCCCACGTGTGGGGCAATGTGGAAAACGTCATCCGCATGGTGGAGCGCATCGCCCAAGAGCTGGCGGAACAGGTGCCTGGCGAGGCGACCTTCTTCCAAACCAATGCTGCTGCCTATCGAGCAGAGCTGGAGGAGCTTCATGCCTGGATTGGGGAGCAAATTCAGACCATCCCCCCTCCCAACCGGGTTTTGGTGACCACTCACGATGCCTTTGCCTACTACACCCAAGCCTACGGCCTGAAAATGGGGGGATCCCTGCTGGGGATCAGCACCGAAGAACAGCCCAGCGCCCAGACAGTGGCCCGGTTGGTGGCCGAGATCCGCGCTCTACAGGTGCCGGCTGTCTTTGCCGAGACCACCCTCAACCCGGCCCTGATCCAAACGGTGGCCGCTGAAGCGGGAGTCAAGGTAGCGGAACAGGAGCTGTACTCCGATTCTTTGGGGGAAGCAGGCAGCGGTGCTGAAACCTACATCGCCATGATGCGCCACAACACCTGCACGATTGTGGCAGCCCTGGGCGGATCCCCTGAATGCTCTTGAGAAGCTGAGTCGAGGCAGGAGGTCTGAGTTTTGTATGATAGGGGCTCAGACCCTTGTTCTCTCACCTCTTCCATGCCTGCTGCCATCCATCGCCCGGCCCGCACCCTCTACTGTGGCGAAGTCCGCCCGGCCCACATTGGCCAGACCGTCACCCTCTACGGCTGGATCGACCGCCGCCGCGACCACGGGGGGGTGATCTTTCTGGATTTGCGGGATCGCTCTGGCATTGTGCAACTGGTGGCGGATCCGCAGAAAACTCCGCAGTCATATCCACTGGCGGGGGAAGTGCGCAACGAATATGTGGTGCGGGTAACGGGAACTGTCCAGCAACGGCCCCCCGACTCCTTCAACCCTCGCCTGGCCACCGGCGAGGTCGAGATCTACGCCGAACAGTTGGAAGTGCTCAGTCCAGTCGGCAAGCAGCTCCCCTTCAGCGTCTCGGGAGAAGAAGCAGAGGAAGTGCGAGAAGAGATCCGCCTGCGCTATCGCTACCTGGATTTGCGGCGGGAGCGCATGTCCCGTAACCTGCAACTGCGCCACCGGGTCATCCAGGCCATCCGCCGTTTCCTAGAAGACGAGGAGGGCTTTGTCGAGGTGGAGACTCCCATTCTCACCCGCTCCACCCCAGAAGGGGCCAGAGACTACCTGGTGCCCAGCCGCGTCAACCCCGGCGAGTGGTTTGCCCTGCCGCAGTCGCCCCAGCTCTTTAAGCAGCTGCTGATGGTGGCTGGCGTGGATCGCTACTACCAGATCGCCCGCTGCTTTCGGGATGAGGATCTGCGGGCGGATCGGCAGCCGGAGTTCACCCAGTTGGACATGGAGATGAGCTTCATGGATCAAGAAGGGATCCTGGAGCTCAACGAGCGACTGATCTGCCATATCTTCAAAACTGTCAAAGGGATCCACCTGCCCCGTCCCTTCCCGCGCCTGACCTATGCCGAGGCCATGGCCCGCTACGGCTCCGACAAGCCTGACACCCGCTTTGGGATGGAGTTGGTGGATGTTTCGGAGGTGTTTCAGGGATCCCGATTCAAAGTCTTCGCCAAAGTGCTGGCTGAGGGCGGTTTGATCAAAATCCTGCCAGTGCCCGGCGGCGATGAAAAGATCTCCAACACCCGCATCAAACCAGGCGGGGATCTGTTCAAGCTGGTCACCCAGTATGGGGCGGGCGGCTTGGCCTTTATCCGGGTGCGGCCCGACAGCCTCGATACCATCGGCGCCCTGAAAGAGAGCTTGAGCCCCGAGCAGGAGAAGCGGTTGCTGGATCTCACCCAGGCCAAGCCAGGGGATCTGTTGCTGTTTGGGGCAGGGCCGGCGGCAGTGGTGAACGAGTCTTTGGGCCGGCTGCGGCTGCACCTGGGCCAGGAGCTGGGTTTGATCCCAGAGAACGCCTTGAATCTCCTCTGGATCACCGACTTTCCCATGTTTGAGTTCAACGCCGAAGAAAATCGCCTGGAAGCCCTGCACCACCCCTTTACCGCCCCCCACCCCGACGACTTGGCCGACCTGAAAACGGCGCGGGCCCAGGCTTATGACCTGGTGTGGAACGGCGTGGAAGTAGGAGGGGGATCCCTGCGGATTTACCAGCGGGAAATTCAGGAGCAGGTTTTTCAAGCGATTGGCCTCACCCCCGAACAGGCGCGGGACAAGTTTGGCTTTTTGTTGGAAGCCTTTGAGTATGGCACCCCGCCCCACGGCGGCATTGCCTACGGCCTGGATCGGCTGGTGATGTTGCTGGCCGGGGAAGATTCCATCCGGGATGTCATCGCCTTTCCCAAAACCCAGCAGGCGCGATGTTTGCTCACCGGCGCTCCTTCCAGCGTTGAGGCGAAGCAGCTCAAGGAACTGCACGTTGCTTCCACCTATCAGCCCGGTTGAGGGAGGTATCTTCCAACGACCACGGGTGCTCGATGATTTCGGCACGGGTAACAGGGCTGCGGAGATCCAGCAGACAATATTCCTTTTCAACCAAAAGGACTTTCATTGTGGAAGCCGGGCCTTTTTAACGGGAGTTCAGGAGTGCCTGGGATCCCTTCTCCCAGCCCCAGCTCCCACCTGTGGGAGGATAGAAAGGAATACACCCCTACTTTTTTTGCCATGCTACAGCTGACGGGAAAGAAAGCCTTGGTAACCGGCATTGCCAACGAGCGCTCCATTGCCTGGGGCATTGCTCAGCAACTGCACAAAGCGGGGGCCAGCCTAGGGGTTACCTATCTGCCGGACGAGCGGGATCGCTTCAAAACCAAAGTTCAGCAACTCACGGATCCCTTGCAGCCAGATTTTCTTCTCCCCTGCGACGTGCAAAGCGATCAGCAGATCAGCGATCTGTTTCAGGGGGTAACCGAAAAATGGGGTCAGGTCGATATTCTGGTTCACTGCCTGGCCTATGTCAAAAAAGAGGAGCTGAGCGGCAACTTCAGCGATATCTCGCGGGAGGGGTTTGCCCTGGCCATGGATGTGAGCACCTACTCCCTGATTGCCCTCTGCCGGGCTGCCAAGCCCCTACTGAGATCCGGCAGCAGTGTCCTCACCTTGACCTACTTGGGAGGAGTGCGAGTGGTGCCCAACTACAACATGGCTGCCGTCACCAAAGCGGGCCTGGAAACCTGTGTCCGCTACCTGGCTGCCGAGCTGGGCCCTGCCGGGATCCGGGTGAACGCCATTTCTGCCGGCCCAATCCGCACCTTGGCCTCATCGGCCATTTCCGATTTTCATGCCATGCTGCATGCTGTGGAGGAGAAAGCTCCCCTACGGCGCAATGTCACTCAAATAGAGGTGGGCAATGTGGCGGCTTTTCTGGCCAGCGACCTGGCCAGCGGCATTACCGGCCAGGTGATCTACGTGGATAGTGGGTATAGCATCCTGGGTTTTTAAGCGCTTTGGGATCCCTTGGGGATGGCTCCGGCATGAATCGCTTCTCACCCTTGCAGCGGTTGCTGCTCACCTGGATCTTGATCGTCATCAGCGGCTGGCTGGCCATACAGGTGGGTCGGCTGTTTGGGCATTTGCTCACCACCATCCTGACAGCGGCGGTGCTGGCCTTTTTGCTCAACTACCCGGTGCAGGTGCTGCGGCGCTATCGGGTCAGTCGAGGTTTGGCGGTCACCCTGGTCTTTGCTCTCTCGGTGGTGCTGCTGGTCTTGGTGGGGATCGCCGTGGTGCCGGTCTTGGCCAAGCAAGTGGTGCAGCTGGGGGCGCGGATCCCAGAGTGGGTGGACACCTTACAAAATTGGCTCGACCAGATTAGCCTTTGGGCCGCCGAGCGCAACATCAACCTTGGCCAGACGGAGCTGGTCAATACCCTTCTCAACCGCCTGCAGGCCAGCGCCGAGAAAATTGCCGGCCAATCCCTGGATCTCCTTCTGGGTACGTTCAACCAGGTGATCGACTTGGTGCTGGTGCTGGTGTTGGCCCTCTACATGCTGCTCTACGGGGGCCAGTTCTGGCAGGGGTTGCTCAGCCTCTTCCCCAAACCTTGGGGGCCGCGCATTGGCGAAGCCCTAGCCCTCAGCTTTCAGAACTTCCTCATCAGCCAGTTGGTGTTGGGGTTCATCATGGCCCTGATGCTGGTGCCGGTTTTTGGGTTTTTGCGGGTACCTTTCGGGCTCCTGTTTGGCCTGCTGATCGGCCTGCTGGAGGTCATCCCCCTGGTGGGGGGGGTGATTGGCATTGGGGCGGCGGCGGTGTTGCTGGCCTTTCAGGACATTTGGCTCAGCCTTAAAGTGGTGCTGGTTTCCCTGATCGTGCAGCAGGTGAAGGATCGGGTCATCGCCCCCCGCCTGATGGGAGAGCTGATCGGGCTAAATCCAGTGTGGATCTTGATTGCCCTGTTGGTGGGGGCGCAACTGGGGGGCATCCTGGGCGTGATCGTCGCCATTCCCCTCAGCAGTGTGGTGAAAAGCCTTTACGAGATCGCCCGCTCTGCCGACCTGGCCGCCGAAGATGGGTTGGGTTCCGGTGTAAAAGGATCCCCGCAAGGGCTCCGTCCGAGTAGCGCCAACGGCGAACCCCGCCGGGATCCTACCCTGCCCAAGCCGGAGACCCAGCAGATCTAGCTGCTCCAAAAGGGAAGAGGCTCTGCCCATGCGATCCAGGCGATCGCGTTAACCGGCAGGCAAACAGAGGCTCAATCCTGGTAAGCCCAGTTGCTGGGCTATCGATGGCCACCCTTGTCCTCAGGGAGAGGGGCTGGGGGTGAGGGCCTCATCCTAGCGAATCTTGCCCTCGATAAAAGGCACCTCCAGCACTTTTTCGTGGTGGATAGGGCCGTGGCCGAAGTAGCCTCCCTCCCCAAACAGTTCGCCGTGATCGGCTGTAACCGTGATGTAGGTGTTTTTGGGAACCAGGTCGAACAGCTGTTCAAAGATCCCATCCAGGTAGCGCACCGCCTGGATCTGTCGCTGCCGTAGCTCTTCCAACTGGGCCGAATCGAAAAAGGGGATCCCGTCCTCTTCTCCTTCATCCAGCCGCTTCAACACCCCATTCACCCCCGAGATGCGGGGCCACAAGCTGGGATCCTCATCGGGCAGCGCGTAGGGATAGTGAGTTTCGCCCACGTTTAACAGGTAAAAGCTGGGGCGATCCGGCTCGAAGCGCAACTGTTCCACCATGGCCGCCATATCGTTGTGCTGGGGCATGAGGCGGTAGGAATCGAAATCCCGATTCAGCAGCGTGCTGGGGTTGAGCACCGGCATGGAGACCATGGCGTGGGTGGTGTAGCCCAGTTGATGCTTCAGCAGCGTCGGCAAATAGAGATGAGGCAGCAGATGCTTGAACTCAATGGGTTGCCGGGTGCCGAGCCGCTCGTTGTAGCGCAGATAATCTTGCTTGTAGTGCTCGGACGCAAAAACGTGGATGGGGCTGGTGTGGGGCAGCAGGCCCATGAGCAGGTTGTAATGGGCAGGGGCCGTCCAGGAAGCGTAGCTCCAGCGCTTTTCCAGAGGGCCCAACTTCAGCAAGTGCTTGGGGTTGGCCGCCAGCAGGCTGTCGAAGCGGCAACTGTCTAGGACGATGAGCAGATAGTTGTTCTGTCCCCGCGGTTCAGGGCGGGGGTCGGGCTCAGACGCAGGAGCGGCAGACGATTTCCACCAGTTTAGGAATCCCATCCTTCCTCCTCCTCGTCGGCGTAGGGCCGCTGGACAATCCGCCAGTTGGGAGCTGCTGCCGCATCGTCGTCCTCAGGAGCGGGATCGCGAATGCGTTCCGGCGGGATATTGGAATAGGAATAGCGGCCTGCTTGGGGATCCGGCTCGTACTCCGGCAGATCTTGGGGCAAATAGTGGTCGGGGGGAATCAGCTGGGCTTCCAAAAAGCGAACTCGGTCGCTCAACTGAGTTAACTTACGGATGGCCTGTCGCTGGAACACCCGGTCGTGCAATCGCCAGGAGCCTACATACAAAAATCCCAGCCCCATCCCTGCCCCATAAGAGGCCAATAGCACCAACGATAGAGGAAGCGGGGATCCCGATTGCCCACCCACCACAACCCTTGCCGGGGATCCCCAGTTTTGGATGAGGAGAACGAGCAGGCTCAAGATCCACAAGCCCAGGAGTATGAAGCGAAGGTTTCTGATCGCGTTAGCGGGACGAAATTCTTGCATGGCCTCAACCCTACCCTTTGATTAGGCTACCATTCTTCCCTTTCTCCACTGGCCTGGCAGCAAAGACGCTGGAAGCTCAAGCGGAGTTGTTCTCAACAGCCATTAGCCCTCTCCCTAAGGCGCGCTTCAGGGAGACCCCGGGGCGGAAAAAGTCGTTTCTAGCCGCCTGTATCTCTCCTCCAGGAGAAGGACTTGGACTGTTGAAGCTCGCTGCAGGAGCAGGTTTGCGGGTATGGGCGGTACAAGATTCGAACTTGTGACCCCTTCCGTGTGAAGGAAGTGCGCTACCACTGTGCTAACCGCCCGCAGATACCACTCTAGCAGCTATCGACTAGAGCAGGATCTCTATATTACCACGTCAGCGATTGAGCCAGAGGATTCGGATCGGCATGGGAGATGGCTAGAGATAGCCGGGATCCGGCCTGAGGGCTACAGTAAGGGTCAGGGAGCTGTGGGGTGCTATGGCCTACTCACCGACCGAAGAGGCAATTGCTCTGCTCATTGATTTGGCAGAACGAGGCGAGATCGATCCCTGGGATGTGCAGGTCATCGAGGTTATCGATCGCTTTCTGGCCCGTATGGCTCCCACCAGCAGCAGCCATGACCTGTCTGAGTCGGGACAAGCCCTGCTCCACGCTGCCATGTTGGTCTATCTTAAGGCGATGGCTTTGGCAGAACCGGAAGCAGAAGAAAGTGAGCCCAGCCCGGTGGAGGTAGAAGTGGATCCCTGGCCAAGCTGGTCTTTGGCGCACTTGGATCGCGTGTTGCAACCCAGGGCAGCACCCCGTCTTCAACGTACCCGGCCCATCACCCTCAAAGAACTCATCGCCCACCTGCAAGAGCTGGAAACCCTGCTGGAACACCAGCCCGAAGCTGCCCCAAAGCCGCTGGCCCAACGGATTTCTCGCCAGCAAGCGCTGTCGGCCATCACTCAGCTAGCCCACCCGGAAAACCTTTTGGAAACCACCGCCGAGCTAGAATCTCTGCTGGCTCAGCTTTGGCAGCAGGGTCTGACCCAGATCAGCTTTGTCGATCTCCAGCAACACTTTTGCCAAAAAAGCTATCAAAACGGCAGCAGCGGGACCATTCACCCCATTCAAGTCTTCTGGTCATTGCTGCTAATGGCTGCCCGCTCTCAGGTGGAGCTGTGCCAAGAGGAGTTCTACGGCCCACTGACCATCCGACCCTGCACAACTGAGGGCCTGGCAAAGTAGATCCCGCCCTTGGGATCCCCTTCATCTGCCAAGGTGAACTCTAGAGAACTTTTCTGGCCGTGGCCGGGCCATCCACCTCTAGGCTTCTGAGCTGGCGTCTGAACCTGAGGATGTCAAGCGCTCTTCTGCGCCGCTCTGGCAAACGGAGAACTCAATCCGTGCCTTCAGCATCGTGCCGGGCACGATCCGCCCGTTTGAGATCTTCCCCACTGGAGCGCACCGGCAGCTCGGCAGGAGCCTCCCGATCCAGGTAGTAATCCTCCACGAGGCGCTCGCTGCTGGGATGATCTTCTCCTTCGGTAGGCAACAGTGGCGGATGCAGCAATTCAGCCGGAGGGCAGTCTTCTGAGGTGAGCAAATCTGACGTGCTGAGCATCCCCTTGGGAATGGTGGAAAGGCGCTGAGCAACAGCTCCAATGCTTTCCAGGCGAATCATCTCCTCCCAGGAGCAGATCTCCTCCTCATCTTCTGTCTCGTAGCGAACTAGGATGGTGTCCCCTTCGATATCGAGGATCTTGGCCCGTTCCAGCCAGCGTCCCTGATCCCGCAGATAGATCCACACATCCTTGCCTTCGCGGCTGAGTTGATAGATCCTACGATGAAGCACGGTCCCCTCCTGAAGTGAAAGATCCGAGTGAGTTGTGGGGGCTACCCAGCTCATCCCTCCATCTTAGCGGCTGGACACCGAGGCTGTATGCCTTTCCCGAGGCCAGACAGAGTCCCTTTAGGTTGGGTCGGTTTCGGCCAGAGAGACCCCTTCCATCGCCAAGGCTGTCTCCGCTTCTTCTGCCTGCACATCCCGCAGAAAGGATTCCAGAGAGGCATGGGCTTCCGCCTCCAGTTCTGCTCCGCCAAGGGTTATGCTCTCTTCCGGCAGCCAGCCCAAAAACGGCAGGGGCAAGAGGGTAGAAAGGTTGGTCAGGATCAGCAGCAGCCCCAGCCGGCTGAAATCGGTCTCCGTTACCCCCAGCCCATGCATCAGCAGGGATCCCAGCTCTTGGGAGAGAAACCCCGCCAAATTAAAGGCCGACATCAGCAGAGCAAAGAGGGTGGCCTCGATCCCAGGGGGGCAGAGGCGGGCGGCCAAGACCAGCACTGGCATAAAGGCAATTTGTCCTGCCACCGTCAGCACCAGGCTGTCCCCCAAGCTAAACCAATGATCGTCGATGCCCCAATCCCGGTTGAGGTGATAGACCAAGATAAGGCTGGTCAGGCCCAACCCTGCCGAGATCACCGTCATCCAGCCGAACAGGGGCCGCAGTGGGAGCCGCCGCAGGTACACTTGGAAGATCCCTACCCCCAGCAAACTGGCGATGCTGGTAACCAAGCGCACCTGACCCAAAAATTCCGGCCCAAAGCCGAGATCGTTGGTGACAAAGTAAAAAAGAGCCGCATCGGCGCTGGGAGTGGCCTGCCAAACGAACACAAACAGCACCGGCAGCAAAATGCTGGGTTGCCGCAGCGCCCGCCACACCTGCCCCACCTGTTGTTGCAAGGGATCCCAGCCCTGGGACAACGCCACCGGTTGATCGGCAATAACCCAAGCTGCCAGAGCGATGAACAACGGCAAAAAGGCCGTCAGCCCAAACACCACCTGCGGCGGATAATGGGCTAAGAGCGCTCCTCCCAAATAGGCGGTGAGCAGGGATCCCAAGGCCGTTGCTCCCCAAGTTAAAGATTGCAGCGTGCCCGTCCCCGCCCAGTCACTGCCGTGTACCCGCTCCACCACCAGCGAATCTACGATTACATCCCCTACCGCCACCGCCAGGGATCCCAAAACCATCCACAGGGTGGCCAGACCAGCCGTCGGTGCCCACAGGGCCATCCCCAGCCAAGCCCCACACCCCAGAAGCCCTGACAACAAGAGGTAGGGACGACGCCGATAGCCCGCCACCGGTACGGTATCCGACAGCAGGCCGTAGAGGGGCTTGAGGATCCAGGGGCTCATGGCAACGCCCATCAACGCCGCCACCTGAGACGGGCTGAGGCCCAAGCTATCCTTCAGGTAAAAGCTGGTGGCCAGCCGTGCCAGCCCCACCGCCCCCTGCACAAAGTACACCAAGAGGATTCCGAACAATTCCGGCGTCCAGTGGATATCCCGCAGCGGGGTCAGGGTGGATTGGTGCAGCCGTTGCAGCAGAGGATGAATCATGAGCGGTCGCAGTGTAGCGAGATGTTAGTTGGTGCGGTGTTGCCTTGGCAACAGCAAAACCATAAGAATCTTAACAGTCTCTTCACCTTAACCTGTCCAACTGGCTTCCGGCTCCGACCTCCTTGGACGGGTTGCGCTTCCCAGCGCTCTTTCTGCTCAACCCAGCCGAGCTACAAAATCTACAAAATAATGAGGTCGAAATGAGGTCGAAAGCTGATCCCCGGGTGCTATGCCATCCAGCCAAGGGCGGGGATCCCAAGAAGTCCAGCATGCTTTCGTCCCATGTTGACCGGCCCAACCCCACCTCGGCGGCACCTGAACCCGCAACTGCAGCAGCAGGCAGGGCAGTAGAGACGGGAGACAAAGGCATTCCGAAGCTATGATGAACAGGGATGGCTCTGAGTTTCTACCTACATCTTTAACTGGGTCTGTTTTCAGGCTGTGCTGACTGCTTCTCCTGCCGGTTCTGCGGCTGAGGCCATTGCTCCTTTTGCTCCCCAAGTCTGGAGCTGGCGCGGACATGCCATTCGCTACGTGGTGCAGGGATCCGGATCCCCGCTGGTCTTGGTGCATGGATTTGGGGCTTCCATCGGCCATTGGCGGCACAACATCCCCGTGCTGGCTGCGGCAGGATACCGGGTCTATGCCCTGGATTTGCTGGGGTTTGGCGGCTCGGCCAAGCCTGCTCTCCCCTACACCTTGGATCTGTGGGCGGAGTTGCTGGTGGATTTTTGGCAGCAGCACATTCAGCAGCCTGCTGTGTTTATCGGCAATTCCATTGGTGCCTTGCTCAGCTTGATCATGGCCGCCCGGCATCCCCAGTTAACGGCAGGAGCAGTGTTGCTCAACTGCGCCGGGGGGTTGAACCATCGCTCCCATGAGCTCAACCCGATTTTCCGCCTTTTCATGAGTGTTTTCACCGCTCTGGCGGCTTCTCCGGTGACGGGGCCGTTTTTGTTCGATCGGGTGCGGCAGCGGCAGCGTATTCGCGCAACTCTGGAGCAGGTGTACCGCAACCCCGCCGCCATTACGGATGAGCTGGTGGAGATTCTCTATGCCCCTTCCTGTGATGTGGGCGCTCAGCAGGTGTTTGCCTCGATTCTCACCGCTCCCCCTGGCCCAACTCCTGAAGCCCTATTGCCTCAGGTGCGCTGCCCGCTGTTGGTGCTCTGGGGAGAAGGGGATCCCTGGACGCCCATTCAACGGGGTCGCGGCTTTCAAAACCACGTGAAAGGGATCGACTACCAGTTCTTGCCCATTCCCAATACAGGCCATTGCCCCCACGACGAGCGCCCAGAGGTGGTCAACCCTCTGATTTTGAGCTGGCTGCCCAGGGCCTTTGCGGCGGTCTAAGCTTTTTTGGAGGTTCCTTTGCTGGAGAGGCCCAACCAGCTCCGCATCTTGGCCACCCAAACTTGAAGGGGCGAGGGCTGGGGGCGGATCGCCACCTGGATCGGCTCGTCCTGAAAGTCCTTGTCCTTGAGGCGAAACCCAAACTCCAGCTCGTCTTTCACTTTGCCAAGACGGGGGAACAGCCTGACGGCTGCTTTTTTGAGTTCTTCCTCGTTTTGGAAAATGGCCTGGTGAATGGCGCTGGAACGCCCCACTGCTAGGGATCCCACCGGCAGCCAAGGGTTGGGCTGGCCAGGCGCGGGCTGGCGACGGCGGGCAAAGATGTTGAACTCCGGCATCCCCTTGGCTTTCAGCTCGTCGTACCGTTGGGCGGCTTCCTTGCGCTTGGCAGTGTTGGAGCTGGCCGGTTTTTTCTCAGGCTTGGATTTGCGGAAACCCTTAGACGGATTCATACTTGGGCTGACGAGAGGGGGGATTTTTGCAGCTTAGCGCAGATCGGATCCCCTTCTCTGCTGGGGATCCCTTGTCCTCATTGTCCGTAGCCGGCGTGCTATACTTGTTGAGCTTCGGCGGGCGGTTAAAGGGGCCTGTCAGTCGGGATGTAGCGCAGCTTGGTAGCGCACTTCGTTCGGGACGAAGGGGTCGCAGGTTCGAATCCTGTCATCCCGATAGGCTTGAAGTTCACTTAGCTGTCAACTGGTAGTTTTTCGGGTCAGGGTGAGACGCCTGGGCTGCTGAGAAAAGCCCTACAAGCCTGTGCATTATTGCTCCGCAATGCTGACGCGAAGATGCGACGACGCGACCAACGTTTTGGGTGTAGGTGCAGTGTCCTATTTTGAATTGAAATGACCCTAATCTTGGAGTTGTAAGTGACGCAGCCAGGCGTTGACGTTAACCCGAATCCGCTGCCCAACCTGTAAGAGGCGGTGCAGGTTTTCGGCAGAAATGTCTCGGCAGTCTTCTTGGGGCCAAGCTGGGCAACGCGGGCCAATTTGACGCTCCAGCGCTGTCAGATAGAGCTCTTGCAGGCGATCCAAGTTGATGGGCAGGCGCAGGTCTGCAGCCAATTGCAGCCATTCTTCCAGGTTGTAGAGCTGTTCGCCGAAGGTCTCCGGCTCAAAAGCGTGGGCAAGGTGCCACATCCCCCGCTGTAGGAGCCGATCCAGAACCCGGGCTGCCTCTTCCCGCCGCAACTGACACCCCAACTGCTCGGCCTCGCGCACAATTGCCCGCAATTCCAGCAGGTGATCCCGCTTGCCCTCTTCCATTTCCATCGCCCGCAAACTGGTCAACAGGCGTTGGTTGAGGGTGATCTGAGTGGCAGCCAACAACTCTTCCGGGATCGGCAGGCCGTCGGCCCGAAAGGCCATCAAGACCCCGTAATTGTCCAGGTAGGTTTGGCGGTAGAGCTGGGCCAGGCGGTCTAGGGTATCTTGAGTGAGCCAGCGCATCATCTGCTGCCGATCTTCGTCGTCGAGGGCGTTCAAGTCGAAGGTTTCCGGCCCAAACAGATCTTGCAGGATCAGGATCATCTGGATCCGACTGTGGGATCCGGCCAGCAGCCGCGCTTTTATCTGCTCGTAGATGCGCCGCCCAGCGAACGGCTTGACGCCACATTGAAAGTCCCAGCCGCCGAGATGGAGCATGGCGTAGATTAGATCGTGCTCTTCGCGGGTGGTGGGAAAAGTGAGCTTCACCCGCCCGATAGCCAGTGTCGACCCGCCTATCGTCAGGCGCTCTTGATCCACTTGATCCAGCACATATCCTTGGGAACGGGGGATCCCGTTAAACAGGGAAAACATGGCGTGCCGGGCCACCAGCCGCTGCGGGCTGATCAAGCTGGGGCGCACCAAGGCGCAATAGACCCCCTTGCCGTCTCTGTAGAGGTCGAGGTTGCTGGGGGCCTTGCTCAGGCGCTGTAAAAACTCCTCTTCTAGGTTGACATCCGCCACTGCTGCTGCCAACTGGATAGCCCGTGCCGCGTAGCGCAGGATCTGCACCCCTTCAGGACGGGATAGCTCCTCGAAAAACCAGCCACAACTGGTGAACATCAACTGGCTGTAGCGCTGCATCTCCAACAGACGCAAGACCTGCACCCGATCTTCAGCGGTGAGGCGGTGGCTTTGGTGCTCCTGCAAAAAGGCATCACAGCGCTCCCGATCCAAAATCACCTCGATGTAACGATCCCGCGCCAGCCAGGGATCCCGCAGGTAGGCTCTGGCTTCTGTCTCGTAGATCTCGGCTAGCTGATCCCGCAGCCAGTTGAGGGCCTCCCGCAGCGGTTGCCGCCAGCGTTGGTGCCACCCTCCCACCGCTCCACAGCCACAGTCTCGCGACCACCGTCCTACCCCGTGGGCACAGCTCCAGGCGGTGACCGGTTTCAGTTGCACCTCCCAAGTGGGGGGATGTTGGCTGAGAAAATGGCTGTAATTGCCCACCTGCCAGCCCCGGCGGGGAAATTCCTCGCAAAAGGCATAGGCCAGTGTGCGTTCTACACCCCGCTTGTGGTGGCCAAAAGTCTCGCCATCGGTGGCACAGTTGACCAGATAGGCTTCCCCCTCTTTGTCCGAGCGCAGAGCGGAACGGATCCGCTCCGCCAGCGAATAAGTACTGTAAACGATATCCCCAAAGCCCAAGTCACGGGAAATGGGGCCATCGAAAAAGAAAATATCCAAGTACCCCTCCCGGTCGGGGGTAAAGCAGCGGTAGGGCCGGCGGGGATCGATCTGGCCTTGGCTGACATCGATCCACTCGGTTTGTCCCAAGGGGCGAATGCGCTGCGCTTGGCTGGGGGCCAAAATGACGAAGCGGATCCCACACTCAACCAAGGCTGTGACCGTTGCTGCATCGATAGCGGTTTCGGCCAGCCACATGCCCTGGGGATGGCGCCCGAAGCGGTGTTGGAAATCGGCAATTCCCCAGCGGATCTGGGTGTACTTGTCTCGCTCGTTGGCCAGGGGCAGGATGACGTGGTTGTACACTTGGGCAATGGCATTGCCATGACCCTCAAGCCGCTCGGCGCTGAGACGGTCGCCGGCCAAAATGCGTTGGTAAACTTCAATGTCATGCTCCTCTAACCAAGAGAGGAGAGTGGGGCCGAAGTTAAAACTCAGGAATTCATAGTTGTTGACAATGCGCACCACCCGTCCTTGGTCGTCCAGAACGCGGGCAAAGGCGTTGGGGCGGTAACATTCCGCCCAAATGCGCTCGTTCCAGTCGTGAAAGGGGCTGGCGCTCGGCTGTCGCTGAATGCGGTTGAGGCAGGGATCCTCTCGGGGCGGCTGATAGAAATGGCCGTGCAACACCACGTACGGCCGCGCAGAGGAAAGCTCAGCAGCACCTGCCGGAGAAGGAGCCGCTTGCATCGGCGGGTCGGAGACCAAATCGCTGTGCCCTGACTGTGCCGCTGGCCTATCGGAATTTTTGGAGCCACTCGGCATCATGAGATTACACTCCTTTTAGAGGCCTCCAACTGGGTTACAGGGGAAGGCAATGTTAACTTAAGTTCATATCTATACGTTACAGCGATCCCCGATCTGCAACGGTGAATGTAAAAGATTCAGTTGGAAATTTGACAGGGAACAAACATCGGTCAGTAATCTTTGCGTTTTCCTCACAACAGAAGGGATCCCGGGACTTAGCGGGTGGGGGCCGATCTGCCGGTGGCCATTTCCCACGCCGAACAACCCGTTTGAGGTCAGGCCCCCATTGGAATCCCGGTGGATCCCCAGCTCGAACTCACATTCCGGTCCAGTGCCACCAGGCCCAGCCCAGCCCCACCAGCAGCGCCGTTATCCCATAGAGGGATCCCACCACCTGCACCTCCGACCAGCCCCCCAGCTCCAGATGGTGGTGCAAGGGCGACATGCGCAACAGCCGTCTGCCTGTGCCGGTTTTGCGTTTGGTGTATTGGAAGTAGCCCACCTGCAGCATCACCGACAGCGCCTCTGCCACCAGCACTCCCCCCATCAGGGCCAAGGCCCAGAGCTGATCCCCCAGCAGCGCCAACCCGGCCAGAGCGCCCCCCAACCCCAGGGATCCGGTATCGCCCATGAACAGCCGCGCCCGGTGGTGGTTGTGAACCAGGAACCCCAAGCAGGCACCGCTCAGGGTGAAAGCCAACACCGATAGCTCTGGATCCCTGTGAAGGAGCCCCAGCCCAATCAGCAGGATGGCCACCACCCCTGCCGCCAAGCCGTCCATACCATCGGTGAGGTTTACGGCATTATTGGTGCCCACCAACACAAACAGGGCCAAGGGCCAGAACAGCCAGCCCAGAGAGAGGGTGCCTATCCCCGGCAAGGTCAGACTGGTCGGGATCCCCTGCCAGGCCAGGTAGACACAAAACCCAAGGGCAACTCCCACCTGGAGCAACAGCTTGTGTTGGGGAGACAACCCCTTGTTGGATTGCTGTCGGATCACCAGCCAATCGTCCAGCCAGCCGACAAAGCTGTAGGCCAGCGTGAGCAGCGCGACGGCCAGCCAATGGGGATCCCAGCCGCTCCAGATCCCGGCCACCAGTAGCCCCACGGGCAAAAAGCTGATCCCGCCCATGGTGGGTGTGCCTGCTTTTTTCTGGTGGGATTGGGGCCCCTCCTGGCGGATCACTTGCCCCGCCTTCCAGCGCCGCAACCCGGGGATGAGCAGGGATCCCAGCAGGGCCGAACCCAACGCGCTCAATCCAAAAGGAACGACCACCTGGGGGCGGATCCCAATCACAAGGGCCGAGAGGGCTAAACCCAGCCCCAGCGAGAGCGCCATCCCGCCCCACTCTGTTTCTTCCAGCTCCAGATCGGGAAGTGTATCCGCATCCACTCTTTCTGAACCCCTCACACCCTCAACCTCCAAACCCTCAAAAACTCTATCCTGCCAGAGCTCAGAGGCGAAAGTTAGTTGAGTGGGGATCCCTTCAGTAGGGCCACTTCCAGTTGCGCACCTCCGGCAGATCTTCCCCGTGTTTGCAGATGTACTGCTTGTGCTCCACCAGCTTGTCCCGGATAAGCTGCTGGACGTGATCCCGCCGGTACTTGAAGCGATCCACCCGCTCCAAGACGTCGTTGGCCAAGTTAAAGCGATCCACCTCGTTGAGGACACACATGTCGAAGGGGGTGGTGGTGGTGCCCTCCTCCTTGTAGCCGCGCACGTGCAAGTTGTGGTGGTTGGGACGGCGGTAGGTGAGGCGGTGGATGAGCCAAGGATAGCCGTGGAAGGCAAACACGATGGGCTTGTCGGGGGTGAAGATACTGACAAACTCCTTGTCGCTAATGCCGTGGGGGTGTTCGCTGGGCGGCTGCAGCTTCATTAGGTTCACCACGTTCACCACCCGGATCTTGATCTCCGGCAGGTGCTGCCGCAAAAAGTCCACCGCCGCCAGGGTTTCCATCGTCGGCACATCGCCACAGCAGGCCATGACCACATCCGGCTCTGAACCCTGATCGTTGCTGGCCCATTCCCAGATGCCCAAGCCCTGGGTGCAGTGCTTGATGGCCGCATCCATGTCCAGGTACTGCAGGGCCGGCTGTTTGCCCGCCACGATCACATTCACGTAGTGGCGACTGCGCAGACAGTGGTCGGCCACCGAGAGCAAAGTATTGGTATCCGGGGGCAGGTAGACGCGGATGATTTCGGCCTTTTTGTTGACCACGTGATCCAAAAAGCCGGGATCCTGATGGCTGAAGCCGTTGTGATCCTGCCGCCACACGTGGGAAGTCAGCAGGTAGTTGAGGGAAGGGATGGGCCGCCGCCAAGGAATGTGCCGAGTGGTTTTCAACCATTTGGCGTGTTGGTTGAACATCGAGTCCACCAGGTGGATAAAGGCTTCGTAACAGGAGAAGAACCCGTGTCGCCCGGTCAGCAGATAGCCTTCTAGCCAGCCCTGACAGACGTGCTCGCTGAGGATCTCCATCACCCGTCCATCTGGGGAGAGGTGCTCGTCGCAATCGTAGATGGGAGCTACCCAGGTGCGGTCGCTGGCCTCAAACACAGCATCCAAGCGGTTGGAAGCCGTCTCGTCGGGGCCAAAGAGGCGGAAGTTGTGGGGGTTGAGCTTCATCACATCCCGCAGAAATTGCCCCAGAACTCGGGTGGCTTCGGCTTCGGTGGTGCCGGGGCGGGGGACAGGCACGGCGTAGCGACGGAAATCCGGCATTTTCAGCTCCCGCGTCAGCAGGCCGCCGTTGGCGTGGGGCAAAGCCCCCATGCGTTTTTCCCCTTTGGGGGCCAGCTCTTGCAGCTCCGGCAGCAGACGGCCATTTTCATCGAAGAGTTCTTCCGGCTTGTAGCTGCGCATCCAGTCCTCCAGAGCCTTGAGGTGCTCCGGTTTTTTGGCCAGATCCGCCAGGGGCACTTGGTGGGAGCGCCAGAAATCTTCCACCTTTTTGCCGTCCACCTCTTTGGGGCCGGTCCAGCCTTTGGGAGTGCGCAGGATGATCATCGGCCACTGGGGACGAGTGGGATCCCCTTTGCTGCGGGCATGCTGCTGGATTTCTTGGATCTCGTGGATCACCGTGTCCAAAGTGGCGGCCATCAACTGGTGCATCTCTGCCGGCTCGCAGCCTTCTACGAAGTAGGGTTTGTAGCCGTAGCCCACAAACAGATTTTGCAGCTCGTCACGGCTGAGGCGGGCCAAAACGGTGGGATTGGCGATCTTGTAGCCGTTCAGGTGCAGAATCGGCAGCACTGCTCCATCGTGGATGGGGTTGAGGAACTTGTTGGAATGCCAGGAAGCGGCCAAGGGGCCGGTTTCCGCTTCTCCATCCCCCACCACACAGGCCACCAGCAGATCGGGGTTATCAAAGGCAGCCCCAAAGGCGTGGGCCAGGGCATAGCCCAGTTCTCCCCCCTCGTGGATGGAGCCGGGGGTTTCCGGGGCTACATGGCTGGGCACGCCGCCGGGGAAGGAGAATTGCTTGAACAGCTTGCGCATGCCTTCGGCGTCTTGGCCGATGTTGGGATACACCTCGCTGTAGGTGCCTTCCAAGTAGGTGTTGGCCACTAGAGCAGGGCCACCGTGGCCGGGGCCGGTGATGTAGAGGATGTTGAGGTTTTCCCGTTTGATGATGCGGTTGAGATGCACGTAGATGAAGTTCAACCCGGGTGTGGTGCCCCAGTGCCCCAGCAGGCGTGGCTTCACATGTTCCAGTTTTAGGGGTTCTCGCAGCAGCGGGTTGTCCATCAAATAGATTTGCCCGACCGACAGATAGTTGGCGGCCCGCCAGTAGGCATCCATTTTGCGAAGCTCGTCGGCGGTGAGCGGTTTTGTCGAGAGCTGTTCTGCCAGAACCATAGCTGTACCCCATAGGTATCTCTACTCCTATGGTGATCCGGGTTTGCCCAATTGCCGGGGGATCTTGGGATTCCTTTGGATTTGGCTCATTGGGTGAGCGGTAGGCACCTGTTACCACCACCAGGGCTTGATCGGGGTGCCGTCGGGAAAGATCAAGCCGGCAATCCGGGATCCGCTGTGCTTTAACCCTTCGATCTGAGCTCCTTCCAGGTTGGCTTGGGTTAGGTTGGCCCCGCTGACATCGGCCCGCCGCAGGTTAGCCCCCTGAAACTGGGCCTGACGCAGCTCGGCGCCGCTGAGATTGGCCCCTTCCAGGTCGGCATTTTGCAAGTTGGCCCCCCGCAAGTCCGCTCGCTGTAGGTTGGCTCCCCCCAAGTCCGCTCCCTCTAGGTTGGATCCACGCAGATCGGCCCGGTTCAGATCCGCTCCCCTCAGCCGGATCTGACAGAGCACCAGTTCCCGCAGATCGGCTTTGCTCAGGTCTTGGCCGGAGAAATCCTGTCCCTGTCCCCCCCAGTTCTGCAACTGCCAGATGTGGCGCACCCGTTCTTCTAGGTGGGTCTCTTCCGAAAGCTGGGATCCCCGCAGGCTGGTGCCGCTAACTTTTACCCCCCTCAGGTCGGATCCCCGCAGGTCGGCTCCCTGTAAGTCGGCTCCGCTCAGCTTGGCCCCTTGCAAATCCGCTTGGCGCAAATCCGTTTGCCGCAGCCGGGCGCCGTTGAAGTTGCAAAAGCGCAAGTTGGCCCGCCTCAGGTTGGCCTCCCACAGGTTGATCCCCCCCAGCCGTGCTTCTTGAAGGTCGGCTCCCTCCAGGTCTGCATAGGCAAAATCCCGCTCCCCCCGCCGATAGGCCACGATCACCCCTTGCGCTCCCCCCACCGGGCGAAAAGGGCTGTAGGTGCGACAGGCCCGTTCTGCCTCCGGCTGGCCAAGCTGAGACAACAGCCGCCAAGCTGCCAAGCGGACTGCCCAAGAGCTATTGCCGGCGAGGGCTTCAATGAGTTCGGCCAGGCCCGCCGACCCGTACTGCAGCAACTGGGATAGCGTGGCTAAGCGCACGGCTTCATCGCTATGGGCGAGTCGTCTCCGCGCCCCCTCGATACCTCCCAACACCAAGGCATGGGCCGGGGCGCTCCCGGTTGCCGTTTGCCCCCCCAACACCAGATCCCAAGGTTGGGGCCGGGATCCCTGGTCAGTCCTGACAGCCGGCTGAGGCTTACCTACCATGGGCGGATGCCGATGGGCCTAGCTATACCCAACGCCCCACCACCACGCGGATGGTGCCATCCTCCAGCACTTCTTCGGCCTCGATGGCATAGCCCTGCTCACGGGCTGAGCGCAGCAAACTTTTGTGGGCATAGCGCTGCAAGATCGGCTCCAGAAAGGTCTTGGGATCGATGCCCGCCCCCCACAGATCGGCCACCAGCTCGTAGTGATCCCCGTTGCGGCGAAACCCGATGTCGAAGCCATTTTTCTGACGGATCACCAAGTCGGCACGGGTGCGGTTCCAGAGATAGCCCCGCAGGCTGGTATCCCGCTGCACGGCGTAGCCCAATTCCTTCAGGGTCTCTTCCAGGAGATCGGCGTCTTTGATTTGCACTTGCAGGGTGGTGAAGTGAGACATGGCAGATCCAATCCTTTGACGGATGGAGATTGGGATCCTCACTATAAAGCCCCCTTGCAGTTATGGAAGAAATTTGACATAACCCCCTGCCTAAAGGCGGGAGATTCTGGTTCCTGGTTCTGCGGCAGCACTTACCGCCTTGGGTTGCCCCTCCAAAGCAGCGGTGCTCATCTCCCCAGGCGTTCCCCCAAGCGCTCCGCGCCGCTGATGCGAATGCGGGGCGGTTCCCTCTCGCGCCAGCGGGACAGAGTCCTTATGCCCCTAGGCACCGTTGCAAACAACAACCACAAAACCTATCGAGGCTGTATCCGGTCGTGAGACTGTTGGGCTTTTAAAGCGGCTGACTACCCTGCTGTCGCAGGCAGCGTAGCACAAAGCCGCCCTAGTCGCGTCAGCGGGCCGTAGGCCTTAGGGCGGGGCTTTAAACCCAGTTTTTTGGTCAACCATCCCGCAGCGGGTCGCGCGAGCGGAACGGAGTTCCCATTTTTTCCCTTAAGAGTGCAGCACACCTGGGCCTGGATGGCGGCTGGACTGCTCAGAGCAGGGTTGACCTGACCTGCCTTGTTATGTGGGTGCGCGCTGCGGCGTTGGCGATGGCGGTGCAGAGCACCGATGCCGGGGATCCGCGCCTAGCGTGTTCGGTGATACAGAAATCTTAGATCTGCATCTAGTGTCCAAAGTCGAGTATTGGCGATAACTTCCACTAGGTTTAGAGGCAGAAGCAAAAACCCGTCCCACAGGGATCCGTCCTCATCTGTTTCCGGCTGAGGTTGTCGGCGATGACGTGCCAAATTCACCTCAAGGCATTCCAAAAACCTGCTGATGAACCTTTCTATTCCCTGCCGAGCAAGCCCTTCCGATAGTTCTGCAAACAGAAATATCCATTTCTAGTTCTAACAAAATGAGTGAAAAAATTTGCTTTCTTAGCTTATGAGCAATCTGATTTGGCATCAAAAACTTGTTGATTGTTTAGAACAATCTTTCGTAACTTTCCTAAGCCTTAAATCCAGGCTTATGAAATGGTTAATTTCTCGGCCACCCTTTTAGTAGAGTTTTTAATCAACAAAATGGGCAGCTAGACGCTCCTAATAGAGTCTAGTGAGCCAGACTCAATAAATTTAGTGAGTCAAGCACTCGATTCTGGCTCAAGTTTTTAGAGTTAAAGCCTTTACGAAAGGGCTTTTGTGCTGGTATGAATAAGGTGCTGTTTGCAGAAAGGTCAGCTTCACACAGGAAGACGGCTTGATGCAACAACAGGAGAAGTGGCGATTCTGACAGGACATGAATTTATGGTGTGGGGTTTGATATGTCAGAAAGTCTTGACTTGCAAGATGCGGTGGGGCGTTTCTTAAAGACGATTGGCCGCTACTCGTTGCTCACCGCTGAAGAAGAGCTCCGCCTGGCTCACCAGGTGCAGCGGATGGTGACGCTCTTGGAGCAACGGCAGCCCCATGAGTCTGTGGAAGGTTGGAGCCAGCGGCTGGGGATCCCTTTAGCAGAGCTGCAGCAGATCCTGCGGCAGGGGGAAGCAGCCAAGAAACGAATGGTGGAGTGTAACCTCCGCTTGGTGGTGTCGATTGCCAAGCGCTATCGCAATCGAGGCTTGCCGTTTCTGGATCTGATTCAGGAAGGCACCATCGGCCTCACCCGCGCCGTGGAAAAGTTCGATCCCACCCGTGGCTACAAGTTCTCCACCTATGCCACTTGGTGGATCCGGCAAAGCGTGAACCGGGGCATCCAAAACAAGGGGCGGATGATCCGTCTGCCGGCCCACATGTACGAAAAGGTCTCCCAGGTGAAGCGGCGCTACCGCGAGTTATCTGCCGAAAGGGGATCCCGTCCCCAAGCGGAAGAAGTTTTTGATTCTCTGGATATTGGCGATAACTACCGGGAGCTGATCACCCGCCACATGGCAGAGATGCGTTCCTTGAATGTGGGGGTAGGGGATGAAGACGGCACCGAGCTGCAGCACTTCATCCCAGATGAAGACAACGACCCTGTTGAACACCTAACCCAGCTTGCCCGTCGAGAGGAAGTCCGCGCGCTGGTGGGCCAACTGAGTGAACGAGAACGACAGGTGATCGTGGCTCGCTATGGGCTGGATGGATCGAGGGGCCTAACGCTGCGGGAAATTGGGGAGCACATCGGCCTTTCGCGAGAGCGAGTCCGACAAATTGAGCGGCGGGCCTTGCGGAAATTGCGGCGGCTGCAACAGGAATACTCCACGCCCAAAGCTGCCAAACCCTGGGTTAACGGGAACCTGTAACCGTTTGCGTCAGCGGTGCGCAGCACTGTAGAAAGGTTTTTTCACCACTTCGGCAGGCTGGCGCTGCCCCCGAATTTCAATTTCCAGCCGGGATCCCACCTTGGCCCAAGCCGGAGCGACATAGCCCAAGCCGATGCCGTAGCCCAAACTGGGAGAATGGGTGCCGCTGGTTACCCGTCCGATCGGCTCAGGGGAGTTGGGAGCGTAGATGGCATAGCCGCTGCGGGGGATGGCCGGATGCAGCATGCGAAACCCCACCAGGTGGCGAGGGATCCCTTGCTGCCGTTGGCTTTCGATGGCGGGCTTGCCGATGTAGTCCCCTGGGTTGTTCACCAACCAGCCCAAGCCGGCTTCTAAGGGAGTGGTGCTCTCGTCCATGTCCTGCCCGTAAAGATGGAAGGCAGCCTCCAGGCGCAGGGTATCGCGGCAGCCCAGCCCACAGGGTTGTACGCCGGCCTGAATCAGTTGCTCCCAAAGGCGGATGCCGTCTTCGGGGCTGAGCATGACTTCAAAGCCATCTTCTCCGGTGTAGCCAGTGCGGGCCACGAAGATAGACTCTCCCAAGGCTCCCGCCGCTCCGGCAAACTGACCGTGCTGAAACCGGCGCAAAGCCTTCAGGGATCCCTCCAAAAAGGGCTGGAGAACCTGTTCGGCTGCCGGCCCCTGCACCGCCAACAAGACCCGAGTGTCGGAGTGATCCTGAAGGTTGACTCCGGGGATCCCTTGGAAGTGGTGGTTGAGCCAATCCCAATCCTTCTGCCGGGTAGCTGCATTGACGATCACGCTCCAGTGCTCCAGCTCACCCTCCGGTGGATGCCGGTAGAAGATGACATCATCCAAAATGCCCCCCAGTGGATTGAGCAGGACGGTGTAGCGACCGGATCCCACAGGAACGGCGCTCAGATCGCTGGGAACCAGACGGCTGAGGTGGGATCCCAGCTCCGGCCCCCAGAGGGTGAACTTGCCCATGTGGGAAATGTCGAATGTCCCCACCCTCTCCCGCACTGCCCGATGTTCTGCTATCACTCCCCGATACTGCAGCGGCATTTCCCAGCCGGCAAAAGAGACAAATCGCGCCCCCAAAGCTTGATGAAGGGAGAACAAGGGGGTGCGTTGCAGAGGCGTTTGGCTCATCAAGGGATCCTCAGCGGTCTAAAGACTAAAAGGTCAAAGACTAAAATAAGTGCAGCATCGCCCATTTCTCGGAGCTTGTGCCATGCGCCTTCTCCACACCATGATCCGCGTCGGCAACCTGGAGCGCTCCCTGCAGTTTTACCGAAAAAACGCCGTAAAGCCCTGCCCTTGAGGGCAGGGATGTAAGGCGCAGACCGTTTTATCCCTTCAGGAACGCTGTTCGCGGTAGCGGTGCGTAGCACTTTAAAATAGCAATATGTTGGTCAGAGAAGCCAAGCTGCTCAACGGCACAGCAGAGCAGTACCAAGCTCTGGATGAAGCCATTCGCACTGCGCAGTTTGTGCAAAACAAGTGTCTACGGTACTGGATGGATAACCGGGGCGCGACCAAAGCGGTTCTGTATTCCCTCTGCAAGGACTTGGCCAAAGAGTTCCCCTTCGCCCGCCAGCTCAATTCTGCCGCCCGTCAAGCTAGTGCCGAAAGAGCTTGGTCTGCCCTCTCCAACTTCTACCGCCGTTGCAAGAACAAAGAGCCAAGGAAAGGCTATCCGCAGTTCAAGAAGAACTGTCGGTCGGTCGAGTACAAGCTGTCCGGCTGGAAGCTGTCTCCTGACGGCATGTCCATCACGTTCACCGACGGCTTCAACGCAGGAACATTTGCCTTGTACTGCAATGGTGAGGCAAGACACCATATCCTAAACTCCAAAATCAATCGGGTGCGGGTGATACGCAGGGCAGATGGGTACTATGCCCAGTTCTGCTTGGATGTGGAGCGCAAGGAGCAGGGAGAATACACAGGCAATGTTATTGGCATTGACTTGGGCTGGAAGGCTTTCTACACCGACCAGAACGGCAACTCTGTAGAGTGTCCAAAGTTTCTCAGACGCAGCGAAAGGAGGTTAAAGCAGCACCAGCGCAGATTAAGTCAGTATCGGGAGGAATACACAACTTCACTTGCCTTGTGATATAACTTGTGATATAATAATACTGCGGACACCAGGAACGGTTGTTTAAGGCACTGGTAACGGTCGATTGGGGGTGTCGTAAACCATCCCAGAGGTCCGTGGTTAGTTTACTAACTGCAGGGCTACTAAAAGCCTACTCTGTACCGCGAAGCAGTCAGGGTCGGGTAGTTTACTTGGCGGATCCCCCTACAGTCAACTGGCCCAGCACGTTGATATCAAAGGTGAAATTAATTGTCACCGAGTTGCCCTCATAAGCCTCAGGCAGGGGCAGGAAGGGGGCTGCCCTCTGGATAGCCGTCAGCGCCGCATCGTCTGTTTGTTGGCTGCCGGACGTGCGCCCCAGGCGAATGCTCTGCAGATCGCCAGCTCGACCCACTGTAAAGATCACCACTGTGCGGCGCGAGGTACCGGTCTGCCCAGGGATCCAATTTTGCTCCACTTTCCGCTGCAAAGCGGCCAGCCAGGGGCCCCAATCCACATCGGCCCGCGCTGCCACACTGGGGGGATTGGGAGCGGATTGGGTGGGGTTGGCCAATCCACTGGCTCCACTGCCCTGGATCCCGGCCCCATTGCTGGGAGCAGAAGCACTGACCGGAGGTCCCAACTGGGAAGAATCAGAGGGCCGCTGGGCGGGAAGAACCTCTGTCACCGGTTGCGGAGCGGGCGGAACGGGAGCCAATTGGCTGGGATCCGAAACCCGCTCGCTTGGCTGTATGGGCAAGGGCTCCGCAGTTGGCGGGGGAGTGGGCCTTGGGGAGGGAGCAGCCGCCACAGGCGGTGGAGTTTGGGTCGGAGTAGGTCTGGGGACAGGCGTGGGAGGGGGCGGTGCCGCAGTCGGGGTCGCGGTGGGCTGAGGGGGAGCGGGGGTTGGGGTAGGCGTGGGCTTGGGTGGAGGGGTTGGAGTTGGGGTTGCCAGGGCAACTGCAGCCGGGGCAGGTGGTGGTGGAACAGGGGCAGGCGGTGGCGGTGGTTGGGGTCTTGGCGGCGGCGGCGGAGGGGCCTCCTGGGGAGGGGCGGCCTGAGATTGAGGTGGACTGCCTTGAGACGGAGGGGCTTCTACCCGCTCACCCCCATCGCGGGAATCAACTTCTGAAACCAGATCTGCTTCCTCTGGGGGCTGCAGATCTTCTGGATCCAGAAGGATAAACTCAATGGCTTCTTGTTCTGGCTCGCGAGTGAGCCAAAGCCGCCCCAAGTGGAGCAATCCCAGCAGCACCAGCACGTGCAGCAGCAGCGACAGCGCCACCATCCAAAAAAAGTTGCGAGATTCATCCTCGCGGCGGCGCTGCTCAATCCAGATGCTGGTCATAGCCAAGATTGCCCTTTCCTTTCTTCAACGCTCTCAACACACCGAGTTGTCTGTTGCAGACTGGGCCACGGGGGTAACACCCCAGCTAGTGTTATAGCATCCGAGCAGTTGGCACTCCTGCGCAAAGGCGTATAGTCTATCTCGGGCTCGGGAAGGGATCCCACCTTGCAGCAGCTCTAAGATCGCCTACCTTGAAAAGAGCGGGGATCCCATTAGCCGGGGAAAAGCCCCACAGCTCGGGGTGCTGGCTCTGATGTTGGCTGGTGGGGCACTTTTGGTGGCTTTTTAGGAGCGACGTTATGGAACCCATCCGCTTTCATCTGGCCTTTCCAGTTGCCGATATTGCCTTGGCCAAGGCCTACTACGGCGATGGCTTGGGCTGTGAGATCGGTCGAGAAACCTCTGCTGCCGTTATTTTTAACCTGTACGGCCATCAACTGGTGGCCCACCTCACCCACGAAGAGCTGACGCCCCAGCGGGGCATCTACCCTCGTCATTTTGGCCTGATCTTCCCTACCCAAGGGGATTGGCAGGCGCTGGCCGACCGTGCCTTGGCGCGGGCCTTGCCCTTTTATCAAGAGCCGCGCTGGCGCTTTGTTGGCACCCCCTTGGAGCATGGCACCTTCTTTTTGCAGGATCCCTTCCATAACCTGCTGGAGTTTAAGTACTACCGCAACGCTTCCGCCATTTTCGGGGAGCGGGAATTGGCCTTGGTCGGGGACAGTGCTTCCCACCGCTCGCGCGAACGATCCCCGGCCCGCTCAAGTGGCATGTAGTGCAAACAGGAGGAACCTTTGGCCACTCAACCCCTGCGTTCTGGCCCTGCGCGCGGCCCTATCTGGCAGATGGATTTCAACGCCGTCCCCCTGCGGGATGAGCAGAACCGAAGGGTTTGGGAGCTGTTGGTATGCGATCCCACCGGCCGGTTTCGCCAAGCGCAGTATTGCAGTAACCAAGAGGTGAATAGCACCTGGGTGGCACGACAGTTGCGGAGCTACCTCGAAGCGGCTCCCCAGCCTCCCTCGGCCATTCGTGTGTTTCGAGCCCGCATGAGTTCCATCCTGCAACGGGCCTGCGATGCGGTTGGGATCCCGATGCTGCCCAGTCGTCGCGTTTACACCCTCAAAGCTTGGATGCGAGAACGGGCAGAGCAGGTTTACCCTCAAGAGACTCAGTTTACCTACAGCCCCGAACCTCCTGTGGATCCGGATCCGCCGGATCCCATCCGTCTGCCGGACAAGTTGCAGGGAGAACGCTGGGCCTTCGTGACCTTGCGAGCTGAGGATCTGCGGGAAGCCGACGCCTGGCCGATAGAATTTGGCGAGCTTTTTCCGGTTGCCTGGGACACTTTGACGCCCGACACATTGGCACCAGTGGTGCGGAGCACCCTCATTCCCGGCTTGGTGATTACCTCGCAGCGGGCTTTGCCGATGGCAGCCTGGATGAGCGGTATGGAACCCGCCTACTTGAGTGTGGCAGACGGACGGCTACTGCTCGAGGCGGGCCTCAACGATTGTTATCTGTTTGCACAATTGAGAGATGAAACACTGCGAACAGAGGCAGAAGTCTTTGCCCAGCGCCAGCAGCAGGCCCAGGGGCTCCACTTTCTTGCCATTCAAACCGATCTCAGGGCCCAGTCTTTCGCCGGCTTCTGGCTGATGCAACATCCGCTGTAAGTAGCAGCCGTTACAGCCTGTTTGTAAATTACAGTCATTTCAAACTAGATTGAGACACTCCCCAAACGCTCCGCGCCGCTGCCGCGACCACCCCCAGCTCCTCTCCCAGAGGGAGAGGGGAGTTAGAGACCAATGCGACAGAAATGTTTCATTACCTGTTTAAAAAATGACTACACTACTTGAAATGACTGCGTTTTCGATTCAAACTAGGGCCCTGCATCCGCACCCAAAACCTTGAATGCGCAGGGCCAGAAGGCTTTTCAAGGACTCCGTCCCGCTGGCGCGATCAGTGGCCCAGGCGTCTCACCCTAACCTGAAACGACGCTATTCGCCAAAGAGAGAAGGGATCCTCACTAGGAAAACACAGCCTCCAGCGCCTGCAAGGTCTTTTTCACCTTGGCCTGGGCTGCCTCCACCTCGGGTTGGTCATAGGCTTTGGCGGCAAAGTCTAGTTGTTCTAAGCTGCGGCCCATCTCCTTAGCCAGGCGCAGCACTTCCCGCTTTTGTTTATCTGGCAGGGTAGCCGCCAGGCCGGTCAAGGTCTTACGAGTGAGTCCCATCGGCCCGTGGATGTAGGAGCGGATCTCCAACCAGTCCTCCGCCTCCACCAGGCTTTGCAGCCGCTCTACCTGTTGCTCCAGTTGTTGCAGCTCTCGGGGCAGGCCAGCAGCCGCTTGCACAGAAAGGGATCCCAGCCACAGCCCCAATGTCAGGATGGCAACCAGCAACACACTCCGCCAGCGACAGATCATCACATACCTCCCACATGCCTGCAACAGGCTTGACTTCTTGGCCATGATTGCCATCAGCTTTTTGGCAATCATTTGGTAATCAAATGAATAGTTTACCCGCTGGCTGCACCTCAGCCCCTTGGCTGCCTCTCGAAGAGCACAGCAAATCGGTTAGGCTAGGGATGTAAAAGAATGTAAATGGCACTCTCATGCAACGCATCATCCTCATGACCGGCAAGGGTGGAGTCGGCAAAACCTCGATGGCGGCGGCGACCGGCTGGCGTTGTGCCGAGATTGGCCTGAAAACTTTGGTGCTGAGCACAGATCCGGCCCACTCTTTGGCCGATAGCTTCGATCAGCCCTTGGGCCACGAGCCGGTCGAGGTCAAACCCAACCTTTGGGGAGCGGAGTTGGACGCCCTCAACGAACTGGAGCTGAATTGGGGATCCGTCAAAACCTACATTACCCAGGTGTTGCAGGCGCGAGGGCTAGATGGGGTGCAGGCACAGGAGCTGGCGATTTTGCCAGGGATGGATGAGATCTTTGCCCTAGTGCGGGTGAATCGCCATTACGACGAAGGCAAGTTCGATGTGTTGATCATCGACTCGGCCCCTACAGGCACGGCCCTGCGCCTCTTGAGCCTGCCGGATGTTTCGGGCTGGTACATGCGCAGGTTCTACAAACCCCTGCAGGGGCTGGCGCAAATGCTGCGTCCTATTGCCGAGCCGATTGTGAAGGGGCTGACCGGGATCCCGCTGCCGAATGACCAGGTGCTGGATGCTCCTTATGAGTTCTATCAGAAGATTGAGCGGCTGGAGCGCATCCTCACCAACAACCGCATCACCTCAGTGCGGCTGGTCACTAACCCCGAAAAGATGGTGATCAAAGAATCGCTGCGGGCCCACGCCTACCTCAGCCTTTACGGGGTGGCCACCGATTTGGTGATTGCCAACCGCATCTTGCCCGATGGAGTGGTGGATCCCTACTTTGCCGCCTGGAAGGCAGCCCAACAGAAATATCGCCAGGAAATCCACGAAAACTTTGCCCCCCTGCCGGTCTTCGAGATCCCGCTGTACTCCGAGGAGTTGGTGGGATGGGACGCCCTAGCCCGCCTGAAAAAAGACCTCTGGGGGGATCGCAACCCGGCGGACGTGCTCTATGCCGAGCAAACCCTGAATGTGGTAACCGACAACGGCCAGTACCGGCTGGATCTTTACTTGCCCGGGATCCCGAAAGAGCAGGTGGAATTGACCAAAACCGGGGATGAGCTGAACATCCGCATCGGCAACCACCGCCGCAACTTGGTTCTGCCCCAGACTTTAGCGGCCATGACCCCGGCCCGCGCCAAGATGGAAGAAGACTACCTGCGCATTCATTTTGCTGCTTGAGGCTGTAGCTGCTCTTGGTTGCGTCAGTGTTGAACGGCAACGGGGCAGCGTCAGCGCCAGATGGCACAATGAGGGTGTTCCCTACTTCTAAAGATGGATCGCCGAGGATCCCTTCTCAGAAGAGGATGAGATCATGCCGTTGCTTCGTATCTTCCTGGTGGCTCTGCTCATCGCTTTGACAGGTTGGTTTTCCCCTCCCGCCAGCGCCCTGCTCAACGACGACCGTTACGATGGCAACATCTTTGCCCTCTACGGGGCCAATGGCGGCATGATCCCCCCCCGCGTTTCCTTGAAGCAGGCGAAAGAGCAAGGGATCCCGGCCCTCCTCGTGTATTACATCGATGACAGTAGCGATTGCAAAAAATACGCCGCCACCATTGCCAACCTGCAGGTTCGCTACGGGCTGGGGGTCTATTTCATCCCCTATTCCGTCGATTCCCTCCTGCCCGGCGACGAGCGCGGCCAATACTACACCGGACAAGTGCCTCAAACCCTCCTCTTCGACCCAGAGGGAAATATCGTCTATCAATCCGTCGGCAACCGCCCCATCACCGAGGTGGAAAACGCTATTCGCGCCCTCTTCAAGTTGGATCCCGTTCCCCCAGGGCTGATCAAAGCCAAACCCTTCAACGAGATCCAAACCGGATTTGCCGGATCCCGTTCTCCCCAAGCCTACCCCCCCACAAAAGCCCAGCCGTGACGGCCAATCCCGATCCCTTTGATCCTCTCGAGGCTCTGCAGGAAAAACTCCAGAGTCTCCAGGCTCGTCTTGCCGACCTCAGAGAATTGGAGCGCATAGCCCAGCTTTCCCCTGAACAATGGGCCGAAATCCAAGCTGAAGCCAGTCAACTGGAGCAACGCCTGCAGGCTTATGTGCTAGAGGTGTTTAATCCTGTCCCCGCTACCTTTTGGCAGGTGGTACGCTTCGGCGGCCTTGGCCTGCTGCTGGGCATTGCCCTGCAGCGCTGGGTGCTGAGCTAGCCAGCACACCCCTTAAGATAAAAAAGCTCTTGGATCCCGGAGCCCTTGCCCATGCGCATGCGACGCCCTAGACCATTTAGTCTTGACCGCAAGACTTCGCGCTTTCTGCCTCTGCTGGGCCTGCTTTTGGCGCTGCTGACCCTCCTGCCCCGTTGTCTGCTGGTTGTCCAACCCGGCTACGAAGCCGTCATCTTCAACCGCCTCACGGGAGTGGAAATGACTCCCCGCCGCGAGGGGATCCATCTGCTGATTCCGGTGCTGCAGTTCCCCACCCTTTACGATGTGCGCACCCAAACCTACAACATGACCAGCCGAAGTGAAGAGCGCAGCGTCAAAGCCGACGATACCCTCACCGCTCTCACTGCCGATGGGCAACGGGTGGATCTGGATGTTTCGGTGCGCTATCGCCTGGATCCGGATCGGGTTCCCGAAATCCATCGCAATGTAGGCCCCGATTACCTGAACAAAATTATTCGCCCCGCCTCCCAAGCCGTGGTGCGCAATGTTATCGCCCGCTATTCGGCCATTGGCGTTTATTCTGAGCAACGAGCTGAAATCCAAGAACAAATTGCCGCTGAGCTCTCTCGCCTAATGCAGCCAGAAGGGCTGGTGCTGCAGAGCTTGCTCTTACGCAATGTGGAATTTTCCAAAGAGTTTCAGTCGGCCATCGAAGCCAAACAAATTGCCGAGCAAGAGAAGCAAAGAGAAGTGTTTCGCGTAGAGCAGGCTCAACTCATCAAACAACGAATGATTGTCAAAGCCAGCGGTGAGGCCCAAGCCATCGCCCTCAAAGGGGAAGCGCTGCGCAGCAACCCGAACGTCATCCAGCTCGAGTATGTCCGCAACTTGCCCGACGACATCCAAGCCATCGTCAGCGAGCAAAACACCATCCTCAATCTGGGGGACTTTCTCAACAAGTAATCGATTCGAGAGTCCCAAGTTAGGATTGGATCCATCCAGTTCAGGTGCATCCCCTCCAAGCCCGTTCTCAACAGACCATCAGCCCCAGCCCCTCTCCCAGAGAAGTGTTGCTGCTGTGCCCCTTAATTTCTTGATGGGCCGTAATTCTCGGCCTTTGCATTCATTTTGCATTCATAGAGAACCCAGCACTCTCCGGTACTCCGGGGGCCAAATACCGGGCCCGACACTCAACTGGCAAGCTGACGTAGGAACCTGGGGAGTTGACTGGGGCATCCACTCTCCGGAGCATCTGTATCAGACTAAACAGAAGGAGGCTGCCAGGATATCTAGGCTTTGTACAATTACTCACAAAGCCCTGGGTTGATGGGAGAAAACCCTTCCCTTTCCCGGAGCAGCTCAGTGTAAAGCCTGATGCTCTTTTTTCTCTGATGGGATTACCGTAGAGGTGTTGCTACTGGGATCCTGCAGTGACCAGCTTTTCCTGTGCCCAACTCGCCAAACTCGAGATGCCCAAGATGCCCGTGACAGTTGGGATCCCTGTCACACCTTCTGCGGATGAGGCGGATGAGACAGAGATCGGTCATCTTTTGATCGTCGATGATCAGCCCAACAGCCGCCTGCTGCTGGGGGATCTGCTGGAGAGCATTGGCTATCGGGTCAGCGAGGCCGAAAGCGGCAATCAAGCCCTGCAAATGTTGAAAACCTTCCAGCCGGATCTGATCTTGCTGGATGTGATGATGCCGGGGTTGGATGGGTTCGAGGTCTGTCGACGCATCAAAGCGAATGATGAGACACGCTTGATCCCGGTGGTATTGGTTACAGCGGCCAGCGATCGCAAAAATCGCGTGCGCGGTATTGAAGCTGGGGCAGATGATTTCTTGAGCAAGCCCTTTGACGAGTCGGAATTGTTGGCGCGGGTGCGTTCCCTCGTTCGCCAAAAGCACCTCAATGAAGACTTGGATCATGCTGCCCAGGTTTTGTTCGCCATTGCCCGCAGTGTGGAAAGCCGGGATCCCACCACCGGGGATCACTGTGAGCGCCTGGCACAAATGGCCAAGAGCTTCGGCGAGTTTTTGCATCTGCCCCGTCCCCTGATCAAGGTGCTGATGTGGGGAGGTTACCTGCACGACATCGGCAAAGTGGGCATACCCGATGCCATTTTGGGTAAAACAGGCAAGCATACGCCGGAAGAGTGGGAGGTGATGAAATCCCATGTCTTGATCGGGGAGCAAATCTGCCGCCCACTGCGCACCATGAAAGAGGTGTTGCCCCTCATCCGTCACCACCACGAGCGTTGGGATGGCAGCGGTTATCCCGACGGCCTCAAGGGGGAAGAGATCCCTCTGGTGGCCCGCATCTTTCAGATCATCGACATCTACGACGCCCTCACCTCAGAGCGACCTTACAAGCGAGCGTTCACCGTTCAAGAGGCCATAAGCATCTTGCGGGAAGAAACAGACAGGGGTTGGCGGGATCCCCAGTTGGTGGAGTATTTCTTTGAGTTTCTGCGATCGCAGGCGCTGGATTTGGAGTAGGCTAGATAGGGCTTGCTTGTAGTGTACCAGCAGGATAGAGTCTCTTGCCGGGTGCCGATCCGCTGCGCCGTTGTGTAGGCTGTCGCCAGTTGTTTCCTCGCTCACAACTGTGGCGGCTGGTCAGACAATTTGATTCCCACCAAGTGCTTTTGGATGAGGGTATGGGGCGTTCTGCCTATGTCTGTCGTCGGCTGGAATGTCTGCAGGCAGCCCGACGCAAGCAACAGATAAACCGAGCCCTCAAGGCACCGGTGCCTGACTCGTTGTTTCAACGGCTGCTGGATTCTCTTGAGCAGGATTGCCAGGGGCATCTCCTCCAAAAGCCTGAGCCTCAGAGGTATTCCCAAACATAGGTAAGATATTTAAACGCCCTTTTAGGTTCATCAGGTTGCGAACTACACGACAGCCCCTCTCAACTGTCAGAATGGGAGTTGGCCGGAAAACTGAGGTCAGGCTGGAGGAGCTGCAGAGAGGTTATTCTGGAGGCGCTGTTTCCACCTATTCTTTCCCTGGCTGCCCTACTGGATGTCCCCTGTGGATGTTGCCAGAGCAGCTTCAGACCTGGGTTCCCTTCAGGCCGGATCCCCGGAGGATTGCCGAGCTGTTCTCGATGCGCCGGAGGAAGCCCCCGCAAGCCCGAAAGGTTCGGCTCAACCCAATAACTTGGTTCCCATTGAGTTTGGATAGTAAAACTGACGAGAAGTAAAGGAGCAGAGGCTAGCAGACGAATGACCGATAAAGTTCGAATTTATGATATTGCCCGTGAGATGGGGCGTGACAGTCGGGATGTGCTGGAGGTTTGTGAGCAACTGGGGATCCCTTTCAAAACCCACAGCAGCACCATTTCTCCGGAGCAAGCTGAGTTGGTGCGCAGCAAGCTGGGCGCCCCCCACATTGTGAAACCTCCTCGACCCCGGCCCAAACCCCCATCTGAAAGCCTGCCGCCGGAGCCTCCTGCTGAAGCCAAAGTCGGTGAGCGCCCTCAGCAGAAAGTTCCCGGCACCGCTAGCGCGATCGTCGGCATTCGTCGGCCCGCGCCCGCTCAGCAGCCAGCTCCAGTTGGCGAAGCCAAGACTGCTGAAACTCTGCCGGCTGCCAAGCCCTCGCTGTCTCGACCTGAGCGAGTCTCCCCCGAAAAGGGATCGGCTGGTGGTGCTCAGCTCATAGGCCCACCGCGGCGGCAGGTTACCCCTCTTGTCCGCTCGTCTGAGGCCACCCAAAAGCCGGAGACTGTTTCTCAACCGGCAACCCCTCCCACTCCCTCTGAGTCTGCCACGGCCAAAGCCAGCGGCTCGGAGCCCAGTCCTGTGGCCAAGCGCCCAATTGTACTCTCGCCCCCTCAACGAGCTACCTCCGGGACAAAACCGCCGGCAGAGCGGCCTGAACCGCCGCAAAAAGCTCCCGAGCCCAGTCGCCCCAGCCCCTCAGAAGCACCATCCCCCAGCCACGCCCGCGTTCCTCAGCCTGCGGAAGAAAAAGCTCCTTCTCCTCCACCTGCGCAGCGCCCCCGTCCACAACTGGTGAGCGCACCCGTTCGCCCTGGCACGCGCTCCCCGGCAACCAAAGAAGACAGTGTCAGCAGCAGCAAAGTCGGTGAAGCTCCTCGTCCGCAGCGGCGGATGGAATTGGTGGGGCCCCCTACCCGTCCTGTGGCCAAGCCGGCTCCCCCTGACCCAGATGCTGCCTCTCCCTTGCCAGAAAGAATCCCTGGGGAACGTCCCAGCCCAGTGTTGGCGGAGGCTCCCGTAAGACCTACCCCACCCAAGGTCAAGCGCAAAACGGAAGAAGAAGAGGACGACGAGCTACAAGCTCTCAGTCGGCGGGCTGCCCGCGTCCAAGCCAAACGCAAACGCAGTCGGAGACGGGGGGAAGGAGATGGAGATGGTTTGGATTTGGATCCCATGACCATCATTTCAGCGGTCAAGCAGGCTGAGCTGAACGCCCTCAAGCCCTTGGCTCGCCCCACCGCCAAGCCTCCTTCCTATCGCCCACCCGCGGCAACGGCTGCTCCCCCTGCCCGCCCCCGCCCTGCTGCCCGTTTGCAGCAGCAACCTACCTCCGCTGAGGCTGGTGCTGCCGATCGCGCTAGCGGGACAGAGCCCTTGCCCGAAGAGAAGGTGTTGCTCTTGGATGGCAGCCTCACCGTTCAGGAATTGGCCCATCGCCTGCGCGTGGCCGAAACTGAGATCATCAAAACCCTCTTTTTCAAGGGGGTGATGGTGACCATCAACCAGGTCTTGGATGAGTCGCTGGCCGAGTCGGTGGCCAAAGAGTTGGGCTATGAGATTCGCCGACCCGAGGCAGAACCCGAGGCCAAAAAAACCGAAATGCTGGACGTGGAGGACATCGACCATCTGGTCTCGCGTCCGCCGGTGGTGACCATCATGGGCCATGTGGATCACGGCAAAACCACTCTCCTCGATGCCATCCGCGACACCAAAGTGGCGCAGGGAGAGGCTGGCGGGATCACCCAGCGCATCGGTGCCTACCATGTGGATGTGAACTTTGAAGGCCAGAAGCGGCGCATCGTTTTCCTGGATACTCCTGGCCACCAGGCTTTTACCGCCATGCGCGCCCGGGGAGCCCGCGTCACCGACATTGCGGTTTTGGTGGTGGCCGCCGACGATGGGGTACAACCGCAAACTCTGGAAGCGATCAGCCATGCGCGGGCGGCTCAGGTGCCGATCATCGTGGCCATCAACAAGATCGACAAGCCCGGCAGCCAGCCAGAGCGCATCAAGCAGCAGTTGGCGGAGCACGGCCTATTGCCAGAGGAGTGGGGTGGCGACACGCCCATGGTGGAGGTGAGCGCTCTCACCCGCCGTAACCTGGATGCTCTGCTGGAGATGATCCTATTGGTGGCCGATGTGGCGGAGCTGCAGGCCAACCCCAATCGTCCCGCTCGCGGCACGGTGATCGAGGCCCACTTGGACAAAGCCCGCGGGCCAGTGGCCACTTTGTTGGTGCAAAACGGCACCCTGCGGGTGGGGGATACCCTGGTGGCCGGCGCAGTGCTGGGCCGGGTCAAAGCGATGATGGACGACCGCGGCCAGCGGTTGCAGGAAGCTGGGCCGTCTTCGGCGGTACAACTGCTGGGCTTGGATGAAGTCCCGGCAGCCGGGGATGAGTTTCAGGTTTACACCGACGAAAAAGAGGCCCGTCGCATTGCCCAAGAGCGGGCGGAGGTGCTGCGGCAAACCCGTCTGCAACAGGCGCTGCTGTCTCGTCGCGTGAGCTTGGGTAGCGTTTCCGCCAAAGCCCAAGAAGGTCAGCTCAAGGAGTTGAACTTGATCATCAAGACGGATGTCCAGGGATCCGCCGAAGCCATCCAGACAGCGTTGCGGGACTTGCCCCAAGAGGAAGTCCAGTTGCGGGTTCTGCTGGCGGCCCCTGGCGAGATCACGGAAACCGACGTGGATTTGGCTGCGGCCAGCGACGCCATCATCCTCGGTTTCAACACCACCCTGGCCCCCGGCGCCCGCCAGGCTGCCGATGACAAGGGCGTGGATGTGCGGGAGTACGACATCATCTACAACCTGCTGGACGATCTGCGGGCGGCCATGGAGGGCCTGCTGGAGCCGGAAGAAGTAGAGGAGCCGCTGGGTCAGGCGGAGGTGCGCATGGTGATCCCCATCGGGCGCGGTGCGGTTGCCGGCAGCTATGTGCTCTCGGGCAAGGTGCAGCGCAATGCTCTGGTGCGAGTTCGCCGCAGAGGGGAGGTAGTTTACGAGGGACGTCTAGACTCCCTGAAGCGCTTCAAGGACGATGTGCGGGAAGTGGCTGCGGGCTTCGAGTGTGGGATCGGCATCGACAAGTTCCAATCCTGGCAGGAAGGCGACATCATCGAGGTGTACCAGATGGTCACCAAGCGGCGGACGCTGGCCTCTGTCTAGCTTCATCAAGGCACTTCAGGTTGGCCTGCCGGTCAGGCCTGTGTTCTCGGGCAGAGGATCCCAGACAGGGAGGGAAAATTTGAGCTGATCGCGTAAGCGGGACGGAGTCCTCAGAGGGGGGAATGGATGCAACAGAGCCAGAGACTGAGCCAGATGCTGTTTGTAACGCTGCGGGAGGATCCCGTTGAGGCCGAGCTGCCCAGCCACAAATTGCTGCTGCGGGGCTGCTTTATCCGGCGGCTCTCCCCAGGGATCTACACCTATCTGCCGCTCCTCTGGCGGGTGCTGCAAAAGATCTCGGAGATTGTCCGGGAGGAGATGAACGCCATCGGCGCTCAGGAGTGTCTTTTGCCCCAGCTGCAGCCGGCAGAGATCTGGCGGGAGTCGGGCCGCTGGGAGGTGTACACCCAGGCGGAAGGGATCATGTTTGCCCTTAAGGATCGCCAGGGACGTGAGCAGGCCCTAGGCCCCACCCATGAGGAGGTGATCACCTTGCTGGCCCGGGATCTCATCCGCTCCTATCGCCAGTTGCCGCAGACGCTCTACCAGATCCAGACCAAGTTCCGGGATGAGATTCGGCCCCGCTTTGGCCTGATGCGAGGGCGGGAATTCATCATGAAAGACGCCTATTCCTTCCACGCCAACGAGGAAAGCCTGCGCCAGACCTACCAGGATATGTACCGAGCCTATAGCCGCATCCTCAGGCGCTGTGGGCTGGAGTTTCGCGTGGTGGATGCCGATGCGGGGGCGATCGGGGGGCCATCGGCGGCCTCGCAGGAGTTTATGGTGCTGGCCTCTGCGGGAGAAGATGAGATCCTCTACACGCCCGATGGCTCCTATGCTGCCAATGTGGAAAAGGCTGTCTCCATCCCGCCACCAGCGGCAGAGTCTCCCTACACCGCCTTCCAGGTTCTGGATACGCCGGGAACCGAAACCATCGAGAAGCTGGCCGCTTTCCTAAAAATCTCCTCTACCCTGATCGTTAAAAACGTCCTCTACCAAGCCCTTTACGACAACGGCCTGCGGGTGGCAGTGCTGCTCAGCATCCGCGGGGATCAAGAAGTCAATGAGGTCAAACTGGCCAACCACCTCAGCCGCCTGGCAGAGCGCTACCAAGCCAGCAAATTGCTCAAGCTCGCCTTGGCCGATGCCGAGATCCAGAACAGTTGGCAGGGGGATCCCATCCCGGTGGGCTACATCGCTCCTGATTTGCCGGATAGCTGTCTGGGCCGGCAGAAAAACCTTGCCCCCCAGATCCTGCGCTTGGCCGACCAGACGGCAGCTCTGCTGCAGAACTTCGTAACCGGCAGCAACCACGTGGGGCAGCACGTGGTGGGGGCCAACTGGGGCGAGCAATATCCCCTGCCGGAAGTGGTGGATGTGCGCAAAGCGCAAGCGGGGGATCGGTGTTTGCTCAACCCCGACCAGATCCTGGAAACGGCCCGTGGCATCGAGATCGGCCATATCTTTCAGCTAGGCCTCAAGTTCTCGCTGCCGATGCGGGCCACTTTTACCGACGAGCAGGGATCCGAGCAGCCCCTGTGGATGGGCTGTTATGGCATTGGGGTATCCCGCTTGGCCCAGGCGGCGGTGGAACAGTCCCACGATGCCAATGGCATCATCTGGCCCGTGGCCATTGCCCCTTATCACGTAGTGGTGGTGGTGCCCAACATCTCCGACCCCGAGCAGATGAGCGTGGCAGAGAAACTGGTGCAGGATCTCGCTACTGCCGGCATCGAGACCCTCTGGGATGACCGGGACGAGCGGGCCGGCGTCAAGTTCAAAGATGCGGATCTGATCGGGATCCCTTACCGCATCACCACAGGGCGCAGCCTCAAACAGGGCAAGGTGGAACTCACCGAGCGGGCCAGCGGCCAAGCCACGGAAATTCCCATTGAACAAGTGGTGACCACCCTGAAAGAGCGGATTGAAGCAGCCCTAGCTGTGCCGGACTGAGCGTGGCTTCTCCTGAACCCGATGCTGAACATCTCCATTCTTAAAGAAGACGAATCCTATACTTTTCGCTCTTATTTTGAGATGCCCTACGAGCCGGATGAAATCTTGGCTCAGTTTGGCTATCGACTGGAAATTGGGGAGTGGACATGGCCTGTTGCCCCTGCTCCACCTCAAACCCCAGTTCTGAAAGATCGGATCCGACAATTGTTACCTTTGGTTAGCCTCACCAGCGAAACAGCGCGGCGGGAATTGCTGGTGGCTCCTGTGCTGACCGAAGTGGCTCTCCATTGTCGAGTTCCTTTGCGGCTGGAGTATCCCCTGATGGTCAACAATTGGTTGAAGGGCAGCCTCGATTATCTGTTGCGAGGGAAGAACATCCTGCTGGTGGTTGAAGCCAAAAAGGACGATCTAACGCGGGCCTTTGTGCAAATGGCTGTAGAAATGATTGCCCTGGCGCAGGTGGAGCAGCAGGCTCAGATCTACGGTGCAGTGACGATGGGGTCTATCTGGCAGTTCGGACAAATTCTTGCCCATCAGCAGGTGATCAAACAAGACTTAACGCTGTATCGGGTACCTGAGGAGCTGGAAACCATTGCCGGCATTCTCACTGCCATGGTCAGCAACCCCAGCCCATCGTGAATTTAGTGACCATAAGTCATGAATCAAAAAACAGTCTGGTTTGCCCTGAAGTTGATGCTGGCTGCCGCCGGGATCAGCACAGCCATCAAGTATGGTGGCCCTTACTTGGCCTTGCCGGAGCAAATGCCAGTGGTGGTCGGGATGATCGTTTTGCCCACCTTGATCATGGCCGGGATCCTGTGGCGCTGGCAAATGCAGTCTCCTCTATCCAAAACTCCCCTACAAGCCGGCAAGGGATCCCTGGGAATTGAAGATGATAGAGCCTTCACCCCCAGCCCTTCTCCCAGGGGAGAGAGGGAAGTCTAAACTGCTGGACATGGAAGGCTGCCCAGATCCCTTGATGGGTGGGGGGAAGGCTATCGGGATGGATTGGGATCCCTTGAACCCCTACTGCTGGGTAAGGCGCAGGGTTACCGTTGGGCTGGTTTGGTTGCCGGAAGTGGCCGTGAGATTCACCTGATACACCGTGCCAGAGGCCGGAATGGGAGGCCGAACGGTGATGGTGAAACGGCCCTGGGCATCTGCCTGCACCGTTTGGTTGGTCACGGTCTGTTGGGCGCTGATGATGCCCCCCAGAGAGGTCGAAGCCGTTACATTCACCCGCACCGAAGCATTGGGAGCTGTAGTGCCCTGCAGCGTAAACGAAGAGCCGGAAACCCGATCCCCATCCCGCAGGTTGGTGATCTGAGGCAAGAGTGGGCCAGGGGCGCTGACCGTGGCGGAAACCTCTTGGGTGGTCAGCCGCTGGATGCCCCCGGTGGCCCCTTCGATCAGGCGGGCCGGTTGTTCGGCGGTCATGAAGCGCACTTGGCCACCATTTTCCAGGCGGGCGACGACGATCCCTTCCCGGGTGGTATCTTTCGCCTCGATTAGGGCGTTCACTACATAGGTGCCGCTGGAAACTTCCTGAGCCGGCAAGGTTTGCACTTGCCGTCCATCTTGGATGAGGTAAACCGTCACCCGGCTGGAAGGAGTGCCTTTGACGGTAACCAGCAGGATTTCCCCGGCTGCCAAGGGGCGACTGCCGGCATTGTGATCCACCAGGTCGATGGAAGCGCGGACAGGGCTACCCACGGTGAAGCTCCAGGTCACGCGGCGGGTCACCCCCTGGGTATTGGTGAACTCCAGCAGAACTTCCCGGCGCCCCGGCGGCAGGGGTTGGGCAGGGCGATAGGTGAAGAAATCGCGGGTAATCACCGACTGGGAAGTGACGTCTTGGCCATCCAGGAAAACCCTCACCGTTTCCGGACGCACGCTGACTCCATCTTGGCTGCGAAAAGAAGCCGAGATTGGCGAGGTAGGTTCAACATTGGTGGCCGCTTGAGCTGGGCTGGGATCCGTAATTTGCTGAGCCCTTGCAGGCAAGCTCGACAACCCCACAACCGCAGCGCCAATCACCAAGGCCCGGGGAAACCAGGAATACAAGTTATCGCTCATGAGACCATCCAAGAAAAAGATAGAGTACAGACAGACTACACAGGCAACAAGCCCAGAGAAAGGCTAAACAGAGTCCAGGAGAATATCGGCCTCGATATCCTGTTCGCATCCTGTCACAGGGGATGGCCCCTGTCGATACGCCTAAACCTGTAAACTACCCGACTCCGACCGCTAAGCGGTACGGAGCGGGCTTTCAGTAGCCCTGAGCCTGCTCTGCTCTACCAGAGAACAAAACAGGCCCGAACCTCTAGGCTGGTTTACGACAGCCCCAAAAAGCGCAATCACGTTCGCACCATTAAAGTCCGCATCCCCTCCCCATCCACAGTGCTCACATTTGAACGACTTGCCACTGCGGTAGGACTGCGCAGGCTCGGGATGAATGTGCAAACACCGGTGGCAGGTCTGCGACGTGTAGGCAGGCGGCACAAGAACCAGAGGAACCCCCGCAATTCTCGCCTTGTATTCCAGAAATTGACGTAGTTGGTAGAACGCCCAACTGTTGGTCCTACGCCGCTCGGCTTTGCTGCGTGGCTGTTGATTGACCCTTTCCCGGATCCCTGTCAGGTCTTCCAGAGCAAGAGCGCTGTTGGTAGCTTTTGCCCTAGAGACAATAGCTTTGGAGATGCGATGATTGACCCACGCCTGAAAGCGCCTCTCCTTGCCAGACAGCCGTTGCAACAGTTGACGGCATCTGCGCCGCGAACTGCGTGTGCCCTTACTGGCTTTGCGTTGGAGTGCCGCCCTCAGCTTGGAGTAGTGGTCGCGGACTCGGTTCAACTGCTGTCCATTCCAATTGTCCCCCTCTGACGTATGGGCGATATCCGTCCTGCCCAAGTCCACCCCGATCACCTTGTCGGTATCTTGTTGCTTGGGTGGCTTTTCCTCTACGCAAATCTGGATGTAGTAGGAGCCGTCTTTACGCTCGACTAGCGTGGCGGCTTTTGGGTTGGAGCCAGCCAGCATTCCCCTCTGGTAGTTACCAATGGCCAGTCCAAAGCGCTCTCGCCCTTCCACCGTGGTCAGCGACACCGTCCAGTCTCTCTCACGAAATGAGAAGATGCGTGCGTCGTAGGTAACGAACCTACGCTTGAACTCTTTAACTGGACGGTTGCGCTGTCTCGCCACTTTGCGGGCGCCTGCCACCCGCCTGCAGACCTGCTGGGCCAAGTTGCTAGACAAGCCGAATCGGGCGCGAATCTCGTAGTAGCAAAAGGATTGCAGTTTGACCGCATTGACGATCTTCTCCGGCGTGTTCTGGTTGACCCAGTTCAGTGCCTGCACAAAGGCATCCATCGTCGCGTCCAATTTAGCGGCTTGCGACTGGGACACCTTGAGCTTGCAGGAGATGGTCAGGATTTGGCTCATAAGTTCATTGTACTTCATCAAAGGGCATTCCTCCCGGCACTGACCCTACGGGTACAGTGCGGGGCTCCTGCGCTAGTAAGCTGATCGGCTCTCTAATAGACTCAATCCCAGCGTCAAAACCGGGCAAAGTCAACTGCCATCTACCGTGTGGGATCCCATGTCCATCCTGGCAAAGGCCAGAAGATGACTGTAGGTGAGGATGTAAGGGATCCCTTTGAAGGATTTGACTTAGCTTGTGTTCGATGGGTAATCGATGGGTATCAGCTCATCTCAATTCACAAAAATAGCCCCTGTCGCTTGCAGATCGAGGCAGTGGTCGCCGGAGACATCGTTGACCAGGCGCACTTCTACAGTGATCACGTTGAAAGAATCCACGCTCACCTGGTAGCCCACAGGAGCCAACATCGGCGTGTTGATGGCCATGCAGTTGGGGATCAGCAGGTTGCTCAGGCGCAACGTTTCGCCGGCAGGCAGTTCCGAGACCTTCTGACGGGGATCGGTAAAGCCGTATTCCAAAGGCAGACCTGTGCGATTGCGGATCACCAGCTCGGCAGGTAGGTTGGGGTTAAAGCGGGCCACTGGGCGATCAAAAACCAATTGATCGACACCCACCGGTAAGCGCGGCAACGGCACTGTCTGAAAGGTAGGCTGAGCGGCAACCCAGAGGGATCCCTGCAACAACCCTCCGCCAACCCAGCCGCCCAGCAGAGTCGCCAACGTCAAAACCATTCTTTTGCTCCGTTCTGCATAGCTCATGGCTTTCGCCTCAGGATGTGCTTCCAGACTGGTGGGAGTGGATCCCTTGCCTGCTTGTATTGTTCCCAAAAACGGCTGGCCGGGCCAGATGGCTGCTGTTTTTTCCAGGGTATGCCCCAACCAGCTAAGATCCCGTGGGGGGGAAGTTAAGTTAGAGTTGGCAATGCAAAGGGAGGCATGGCCATGCCAGCAGAACCGAAAAAGTCGGAGAAAAACTTCTCGTGGAAGGGCAGTGCCGACGCGGGCCGGGCGCTGACGATTTTGGCTGCCGTGGGAGCCGCGGTGATTTTACTGGCGGGGTTCCTACAGTAGGCAAACAGTAGGCAAAGCTGTTTGTGTCTGCAGCCGGCACAAGCACCTCAGCACGGCGGCGGAAGCCAAAGTTTCTTCTTCAAGGCGATTTCAAGGCGATGGTGGCAGCCTGCTCGACTTCCAACTTGCCTTCAAGGATCATCCCCGCCATGGTTGAAGATGTCCTCAAGGCAAAGGTGTTGTCTGCGGGGCAGGAAGCCGCCCTCGACTGCGTTCTCCGCCATGGCTGCCCTACAGAAAGAAGCAGATCCGGATGCTTTGGAAGTCCTGCTGATTGGTTGATGCGAGGTTCGCTACGCCTGTCCGGGTCACGCCGCTGGGCAGCAGGCTCAACAGGGAAAAAAGCCCAGCAGAGAAGGGATCCCTGCTGAGCCCCTTGAAAGCGCCGAGGAAGGGGTAAAGTGCCCTCAGCCCAGCAGCCGGCGGGCAGTGTTGACCACGTTTTCCACCGTGAAGCCGAACTTCTCCATGCACACCGGGCCGGGGGCAGAGGCGCCAAAGCGGTCGATGCCAATGGCCACCCCCTCAAACCCCAGGTACTTGTGCCAGCCGAAGGTGGAACCTGCCTCGACGGAGACGCGCTTGGTGACGTTGGGGGGCAGAACGGAATCGCGGTAGCTCTGGGGCTGGGCCTCAAACAGCTCCATACAGGGCATAGAGACCACCCGCACGGCCCGGCCTTCCTGCTTCAGTTGGGCTGCAGCTTTCACCGCCAGCTCCAGTTCAGAGCCGGTGGCGATCAAGATCAGCTCTGGATTGGGGGCATCCACCACCACATAGGCCCCTTTGGCTACGCCTTCAACAGAGGTGCCCTCCACCGGGTTGACGGCTTGCCGGGTAAACACCAGCACAGAAGGGGTGGTCTTGGCTTCTAGGGCCACCTGGTAGGATCCCACCGTTTCGCGGGCATCTGCCGGGCGCAGCACATAGAGATTGGGAATGGCCCGCAGGGAGGCCAAAGTTTCCACCGGCTGGTGAGTGGGGCCATCTTCCCCCAAGGCGACGGAGTCGTGGGTCATGACGTGCAGCACCCGCACCTGCGAGAGGGCCGATAGGCGGATGGCAGGCCGCATGTAGTCGGTGAAGATCAAAAAGGTGGCGTCGTAAGGGATGAGACCTCCATGAAGCGCCATGCCGTTGGCAATGGCTCCCATGCCGTGTTCCCGCACCCCAAAGCGGAAGTTACGCCCCTCGTAAGAGCCGGCCTGAAACTCTGGGATCCCCTTTAGATAAGTCATGTTGGAGTGGGCGAGATCTGCGGATCCCCCCAGCAGTTCCGGCACCGCTTTGGCCAAGGCATTCAGACAAAACTTGGAGAGGTTGCGGGTGGATTCTCTGCCGGTTTCGGCAATGGGGGCCAGGGCTTCTTTCCAGCCCACCGGCAGCTCCCCGGCCATGATGCGCTTGAACTCGGCGGCCTCTTCGGGGTAAGCCTTCTCGTAGGCGGCGAAGCGCTCGTTCCACTCGGCCTCGGCCTTGGCCCCTTTTTCGATGGCCTGGCGGAAGTGGGCCAGCACCTCGTCGGGAATGTAAAACTCCGGCTCCAGAGGCCAACCCAGGTTTTGTTTGGTGAGCTTCACCTCTTCCGGCCCCAGGGGTGCCCCATGGACGCTCTCGCTGCCGGCCTTGTTGGGGGATCCGTAGCCGATGGTGGTCTCGACAATGATCAAAGAAGGCTTGTTGGTGACTTCCTTGGCTTTTTGGATGGCCTCGGCGATCCCTTTCAAGTCGTGGTTGCCGTCGTCTACCTTTTGCACGTGCCAGCCGTAGGCTTCATAGCGTTTGCCCACATCTTCCGTAAAGGCGATTTCCGTTCTGCCGTCGATGGAGATGTGGTTGCTGTCGTAGAGCATGATCAGCTTGCCCAGTTGCAGGTGGCCGGCCAAAGAAGCTGCTTCGGAAGCCACCCCCTCCATGTTGCAGCCATCGCCCAAGATCACGTAGGTGTAGTGATCCACAATGGTGTGGCCGGGCTTGTTGAAGCGGGCGGCCAGATGGGCCTCGGCAATCGCCAGCCCAACCGCGTTACCCACCCCTTGCCCCAGCGGGCCGGTGGTGACCTCTACCCCCGGAGTTTCAAAGTTTTCCGGGTGGCCGGGGGTTTTGGATCCCCACTGGCGAAACTGCTTGATGTCCTCTAGGCTCACATCAAAGCCGGTCAGGTGCAGCAGCGCGTACTGCAGCATGCAGCCATGCCCCGCCGAGAGCACAAAGCGATCCCGATCCACCCACTTGGGGTTGCGGGGGTTGAACTTCATGAACTGCTGCCACAACACATAGGCCATGGGTGCTGCTCCCATCGGCAGGCCAGGGTGGCCGGAGTTGGCCTTCTGAACAGCATCCACCGCCAAAAAGCGAATCGTATTGATGGCAAGTTGTTCCAGAGAGGGAGGAGCAGCGACAACCATGTGGGATCCCTATCGCTCGACATTTGCTTTCCAGTATGCCGTGTTTTGGGTCTTGCTTCCGAGGCGCTAGGGATCAATTGGGCCGGGAAATTGGCTTTGTCCAAATTCAAGGGGGCCAAATGACAGGCTAAGCTGAGTGATACCGTCGCCGCTGTTTCGTGCTGGAGCGCTTCTTTGACTGTTGTTTCTTCTGGTAGCAAACCCTCCTGGCTGCGGGCCAAGGCCCCTCAACGGGTGGGATCCGTCAAACAACTGCTGCGGGACTTGGGCCTAAACACGGTTTGCGAAGAGGCTTCCTGTCCCAACCTGGGGGAGTGTTTTGCCAACGGCACCGCCACCTTTTTGATCATGGGCCCGGCCTGTACCCGCGCCTGCCCCTACTGCGATATCGACTTCACCAAACGCCCTCTGCCCCTGGATGCCACTGAACCCCTGCGGGTGGCAGAAGCAGTGGAACGCTTGGGATTGCGCCATGCGGTGATTACGTCGGTGAATCGGGACGACCTGCCCGATGGGGGAGCCAGCCAGTTTGTGGCCTGCATTGCGGAAATCCGCCGCCGCATGCCCCAGACCACCATCGAGGTCTTGATCCCAGACCTATGTGGTAACTGGCAGGCGCTGCAGCAGATCTTGGCCGCCCGACCGACGGTGCTCAACCACAATACCGAAACGGTGCCCCGCCTCTATCGCCGTGTACGCCCGCAAGGGAACTACGAGCGCTCCCTCAAACTGTTGGAGTTGGCACGGCAATGGGATCCCGGCCTGTACACCAAGTCGGGGGTGATGTTGGGTCTGGGAGAGACAGCCGAGGAGATCTTGCAGGTGATGCGGGATCTGCGCCGGGTGGGTTGTGACATCCTCACGCTCGGCCAATACCTGGCGCCCAGCCCCAAACACCTGCCGGTGGAGCGCTACGTTCCCCCCGAAGAGTTCGACCATTGGCGACGGGTGGGAGAGGAACTGGGCTTTTTGCAGGTGGTGTCTTCGCCCCTAACCCGCAGCTCCTACCATGCCGAGGCTGTGCAAGAGTTGATGCAGCGCTTTCCCAGGAGGAGCTCCTGAGCGCTGGGGCCTCGCCGGCTGCCCGACCTTGTGGGTTGCGCGAGAGAAGACCCCTACTCTGAGATTGGCTCAAGGCCGGGTTTCAGGGCGGCTACAACGTCAGGGATCCCACCTTGTGCTCTATGAGCTGCGCCAGATCTTGCAGGAAGGCCGCTGCATGGGCGCCGTAGATGACACGGTGATCGCAGGTGAGGTTCACCTGCATTTGGGAACGGATGGCAATGGCTTTTTCCGGCGTCGCCACCACCGTGGGGCGAGAAGCGCCGATGGCCAAAATGGATCCCTGGTTGGGCGGCAAAATGGCATCGAAGCGATCCACCCCAAACATGCCCAGGTTGGAGAGGGTGAAGGTGCCGCTGGTGTACTCCTCTGGCTGCAGTTGCTTACGCCGCGCCCGCTCCACCAGATCCTTCCAGCGGCGGGAGATCTCATACAGATCCAGCCGGTTGGCTTGCTTTAGGACAGGGGTGATCAGCCCGCCATCCTCCATGGCCACGGCCACGGCGATGTTGATATCCGATTTGTAATGGATGCCGTTTTCTGTGTAGCTGGCATTCAAAAGGGGATGCTTCTCCAGGGTCAGGGCCACCGCTTTGACCAAGAGGGCCGTCAGGGTGACTCCTTTGGGCTTCACCTGTTGGTAGAGGTGATCCAGGCTATCGGTGGTGATGGTGTAGCCGACGTGGAACACTGGCACGCCCAGGCTGGCGTTCATATTGCGCACCACCGCCGCTTGTAAAGTGCTGAGGGGAACCGTTTCTCCCAAGGGGACAGCCGCAGGAGTTGGGGACGTAGGGGCTGGGGCAGAGGGGGCAGCCACTGCAGGAGCGGAAAGGGCCGCTGCCCGCTCCACATCCTCGGCCACAATGCGGCCCCCTGGTCCAGAGCCGCGCACGGTGCGCAGGTCGATCCCCAGGCTTTCCGCCAATTTTTTCGCCCGCGGGGAAGCCACGACCCGCTGGGATCCGGCGCCATCCGATCCATTTGGCAGTGTAGAGGTGGGGGTTGCCGCAGGGGCAGGACTTGTCGGCTGAGCTGCAGAGGCGCGGTCTGCGCTAGGTGGAGCCGCAGGGGTAACGCCAGCAGCGAGGGCTTTGGCTTTTTCCTGAGCTTGGGCCACTTCTGCCTCGCTTTCGGCAATCAGGGCGATGGGCGCGCCCACCGGGGCCGATGCTCCTGCCGGAATGAGGATGCTGGCCAGGATGCCGCTGTGGAAGGACTCCACGTCCATGTCCGCTTTGTCCGACTCCACCACCAGGATGTTTTCTCCTTTCTCCACGCGGTCGCCGGGGTTTTTCAGCCAGGTGACGATCTTGCCCGTTTCCATGGTGGAGCTGAGGGCCGGCATGGAGAGTTCGTGGATCATCGATGGGGATGGGAACACAGCAGAAGAGATTGTAACTCAGGAGACGGGATCCCCGCGCACGTCTCTGGGCCGGCTTTGGGCTCACCGGGTGCCAGCCGCTTCTGCTTCGGCCACCACCAGCAGGGTTTTCAACAGGGAATCGGGGTTGAGGCTGATGGAATCGATCCCTGCTTGCACCAGGAAGCGGGCGAAGTCGGGGTAGTCACTGGGGGCCTGCCCGCAGATGCCGATCTTGCGGCCATGGCTTTTCACCGTCTGGATCACCTGGGCGATCATCCGCCTGACGGCCTCGTTGCGCTCGTCAAAAAGGTGGGCCACCAGGGCTGAGTCGCGATCCAGGCCCAGAGTGAGCTGGGTGAGGTCGTTGGAGCCGATGGAGAAGCCGTCGAAGATCTGGCAAAACGCGTCGGCCAGGATGACGTTGCTGGGCAATTCACACATCACGTACACCTGCAGACCGTTTTCTCCCCGCACCAGGCCATGGCGGGCCATCTCTTCCAGCACCTTGTGCCCCTCTTCCGGCGTGCGGCAGAAGGGGATCATCAAGATCACGTTGGTCAGGCCCATCTCATCCCGCACCCGTTTCATGGCCCGACACTCCAAGGCAAAGCCCTCGCGGTAGCGGGGATCCGTGTAGCGGGAGGCCCCCCGCCAGCCAATCATGGGGTTTTCCTCGTGGGGTTCGTAGCGGGATCCCCCCAACAGGTGGGCATACTCGTTGCTCTTGAAATCCGACAGCCGCACGATCACCGGCTTGGGGTAAAAGGCGGCAGCAATGGTGGCCACCCCCTGGGCCAGCTTGTCCACAAAGTACTCCGGCTTGTCGGCATACTGGGCGGTGAGCTCTGCCAGGCGCGGCTCCTCTTTCACCGCCTGCTCGTAGTTGAGCAAAGCCAGCGGGTGGACCTGAATGTGGTTGGCAATGATGAACTCCAGCCGCGCCAGCCCCACGCCATCGCAAGGGATCCCGCTGAGGCCGAAGGCTTTTTCGGGGTTGCCCACATTCATCATCAGCTGGGTGCGGGGACGGGGCAGCTCCTCCAGCGGGATCTCCGTCACCTCATAGGGCAACAGGCCCGGGTAGACCCGCCCTTCTTCCCCTTCAGCGCAGGAGACGGTGATGGGCTCGCCGGAACGGAGCACCTGCGTGGCGTTGCCGCAGCCCACAATGGCCGGGATCCCCAGCTCGCGGGCGATGATGGCCGCATGGCAAGTTCTGCCCCCCTGGTTGGTGACGATGGCGCTGGCCTTTTTCATGATTGGCTCCCAGTCGGGATCCGTTTTTTCGGTCACCAGCACCTCGCCGGCCTGAAACTGATCCGAGCGGCGCACATCCAAAATGACGCGGGCTGTGCCCTGGCCAATGGCCTCGCCTACGGCCCGTCCCCGCACCAGAGGCTCGGGCTGCGCCCCAGGCTGGGTGAAGCGATAGGTGGTCAGCTGGTTGGCCCCTTTTTGCGACTGCACCGTTTCGGGGCGGGCCTGGACGATAAACAGCTCGCCGGTGATCCCATCTTTGGCCCACTCGATGTCCATGGGGGTGAAGCGGCCCCGCAGCGCCGAGTAGTGCTCTTCGATCAGGCAGGCCCAGCGAGCCAGCTCCAGGACTTCCTCGTCCTTGAGGGCATATTGCCGGCGCAGGCTTTCGGGGACGGCCACGTTTTTGGTGGAACGGGATCCCCCCTCGTCGTAGACCAGCTTCAGGGCCTTGCTGCCCAGCTTGCGGGAGAGGATGGGGCGCAGTCCCTGCTTGAGGGTGGGTTTGAAGACCACGTACTCATCGGGGTTGACGATCCCTTGCACCACGTTTTCCCCCAGGCCGTAGGCGGCGGTGATCAGCACCGCATCTTTAAAGCCGGTTTCTGGGTCGATGGAGAACATCACCCCCGAGCAAGCCAGATCCGAGCGCACCATCTTCTGCACCCCCACCGAGAGGGCTACTTGAAAATGGTCAAAGCCCTTGATCTGGCGGTAGGAGATGGCCCGGTCGGTAAACAAGCTGGCAAAACAGTGGTGACAGGCATTGAGCACTGCCCGCACTCCACGCACGTTCAGGTAGGTCTCCTGCTGGCCGGCAAAGCTGGCATCCGGCAAGTCTTCTGCCGTGGCACTGGAGCGCACCGCCACATCGGTGTCGGGGCCGTAGCGCTCGCACAGCTTTTGGTAGGCTTCGGCGATGGCCTGCTCTAGCTGAGGGGGGAAGGGAGTTTGCAAGATCAAGGTGCGGGCAGCCTTGCCCCGCTCGCGCAAATTTTGGACATTCTCAATGTCTAAGTCTTTGAAAATCTCCTGCAACTTCTCCTCTAGGCCCGCAGAGGCAATGAACTGGCGATACGCATGGGCGGTGGTGGCAAATCCTGTCGGCACCTGGATCCCCTTTGAGGTGAGCTGCTGCAGCATTTCTCCCAAGGAGGCGTTTTTCCCGCCCACCTGGGCAACGTCCCGCAGCCCCACCTCCGTCAGGGGCAAGACCAAAGGCGGCTCTGAGCCAAGCTGGGGTTGAGAGGGTTGCTGAAGCTGGGATCCCCTGGTTGCTCCATCCGACATGCCTTACCTCCTTCTTAGATCCATTGAGCCAACGCCAATTGCTGGGGTGTGCTGTGTTGTCGGCTTGGGATCGCTCCCGGCTCTCCTATGCCAACACTCGGCCCAACTCATTCTTGGTGGGCCATAGCCTCACTCTAGTCAGGATTTTCTGCCCCTTAAAATTGCCCAGGGATCCCCCCAAGAAGGCTTAGAAGGCGATGAGACAAGGCAGATCCCCCCACCACCTGCCTGCGGAAGTTGCTGCAAATCTTCGACCTTTTTTACTCAGTGCAAAAGTAGCCGGGCTGCCACAATGGTCAAAGAAGGCAATTTGGGCAACAACGGCATGGAGGGCCACAAGGAGGCTGCAGCAGACATTCGCCAGATCAGGGTGACGGAAAAACAGCAGGGCTTGCGGCTGGATCGAGGATTGGCAGAGCAACTGCCGGAGCTGTCGCGGTCGCGCCTGCAGCAGCTTATCCGCCAGGGCCAGGTTTGGCTCAATGGGCAGCCCTGCCGGGATAAGGATCGCCCCCTGCAAGCTGGGGATGAAGTCGAGGTGCGGATCCCGCCAGCCACCCCGACTGCCCTGCAGCCGGAGCCGATCCCCTTGGACATTCTTTACGAAGATGACGATTTGCTTGTGATCAACAAGCCCCGCGGTTTGGTGGTGCACCCCGCCCCCGGCCACGCCAGTGGCACCCTGGTGCACGCCCTGCTGGCCCACTGCCCCCATCTTTCAGGCATCAACGGCGAGCTGCGTCCAGGTATTGTCCATCGCCTTGACAAAGACACCACTGGTGCCCTGGTGATTGCCAAACACGATCAGGCCCACCAGCACCTACAAGCCCAGATCCAGGCCAAAACCGCCCGGCGCATCTACTTGGGGGTGGTGTTTGGCCGGCCGGCCCAAAGCCAAGGCACCGTCTCTGCCCCCATTGGGAGGCACCCGGTGGATCGGCAGAAAATGGCCGTCCTGACCCCTGGCCAAGGGCGAGTGGCGGTAACCCACTGGCAAGTGTTGGAGCGGCTGGGCAACTACACCCTGATGCAGTTTGAGCTGGAGACCGGGCGCACCCATCAAATTCGGGTGCATGCTGCCCACATGCGCCTACCCATTGTCGGGGATCCCCTCTACACCCAGAGCAAAACCAGCCCTGTTAAGCTGGGCGGCCAAGCTCTCCATGCCTGGAAGCTCTCCTTTGTTCACCCGCGCACAGGCCAGCCGCTGCAGTTTACCGCTCCCCTGCCGGAGGAGTTTGAGCGGCTCTTGCGGCAGTTGCGCAGCCAGGCGGGCTAGGCAGCCTCTGGGGTTTCCCCCTTGCTTTGCCTGGTCATTGCAAACGGCTGTGGAACAGCTGGTTGGTTGATCCCCAGCTCCCCTCGCCCGCAAGGGGTGAGGGTCAGCGGCGAAGGGTCTTCATCTTGTTTGAAACGAGTATGCCCAGTTGTCCCCACACCCGTGGGGGTGAACCTGGCCAGAGAAGAGAATTAAGACAATCTCACATCTGCTGGGATCCCTTGCGTGGATGGGTAACACTGGGACTAGGTCGCAGAAGCGGCGCGTAGCGCAATCTCAAGGAGCCGAACATGAGCAAGAGCTTGCTGGAGCAGTTGCGAGAGATGACCGTCGTGGTGGCTGATACGGGGGATATCAACGCCATCGAGAGCTTTAAGCCTCAAGATGCCACCACCAACCCCTCATTGATCACGGCTGCAGCCCAAATGCCCCAGTACCAGGGCATTGTCGATGAAACCTTGCTCAAGGCCCGCCAAGAGGTGGGATCCAAAGCTGAGCCGAAAGCCGTGGTGGCCCACGCCATCGATCAACTGGCCGTGGCCTTTGGCGTGCGCATTTTGTCCATCATTCCTGGCCGGGTCTCGACGGAGGTGGATGCCCGCCTCTCTTACGACACAGAAGCCACAGTTGCCAAAGCCCGCCATTTGATCGAGCTCTACAAGGCGGCAGGAGCGGATCCCAAGCGGGTGCTGATTAAAATTGCCTCGACTTGGGAAGGGATCCGAGCTGCCGAGATCCTGGAAAAAGAAGGGATCCACTGCAACCTTACCCTGTTGTTTGGCTTGCACCAAGCCATAGCCTGCGCCGAAGCGGGGGTGAAGCTGATCTCGCCCTTTGTAGGCCGCATCTTGGATTGGTACAAGAAACACACGGGCCGGGAGAGCTACCCTCCTGCCGAAGATCCGGGGGTGCAGTCGGTGACCCAGATTTACAACTACTTCCGCAAATACGATTTTCCGACGGAAGTGATGGGGGCCAGCTTCCGCAACATCGGGGAGATCATCGAGTTGGCCGGCTGCGATCTCCTGACCATCTCGCCCGCCTTGCTGGCGGAGCTGCAGAACACCGAGGGTTACCTGGAGCGCAAACTGGATCCGGAAAAAGCCAAGCAGATGGATATTCCCCGCCTGGTGATGGACAGAGCCACCTTCGACCAGATGCACCGGGAAAACCGCATGGCCTCAGAAAAGCTGGAAGAAGGGATCCAGGGCTTCTCCAAAGCGCTGGAGGTGCTGGAAAAACTGCTCACCGAGCGGCTGCAGAAGCTGGAGGGTGCCAAAGAAACGATTACCCACGCCGCCCAGGATGTCTTCCGCCTCTACGACTTGGATGGGGATGGCTTCATCACCCGCGAGGAGTGGATGGGGGCAGATCGCGTTTTCGATGCCCTGGATACCAACCAAGATGGCAAAATTACCCCTGAGGAAATGTTGGTAGGGCTGGGGGCAGCCGTTTACTTGCGGAATTAGCCAGCCCGCTTGGAAAAACCTCCGACCAAGCCCTATGGGCGAGAACTTTCGTCGCATCGGAGATGGGGTGGCCGCCCTGGAGGCGCAGGCCCGCCGCTGGATTGCCCAGCGTTTGCAGGGGATCCCTTACGATCCGCCGCCGGGGCCAGCGGCCAGGCAGGTGCTGCATTGGATCGAGACGGATCTGCTGCCGCGCCTGCAGCAAACCCCCCAGGAGCTGAAGAACCTGCTGCATGGGATAGGGGGCGGCTATGTGCCCAGCGGCCCTTCCGGCGCCCCCACCCGAGGCCGAGTGGACGTGTTGCCCACGGGGCGCAACTTTTACTCGGTGGACATTCGCGCCATCCCCACCCCCACCGCCTGGCAGGTCGGCTCACTGGCCGCCGAGCGGCTGGTGGAGCGCTATGTGCAAGAGCAGGGGGAATATCCCCGTCGCCTGGGCCTATCCGTTTGGGGCACTTCAACTCTAAGAACTGGCGGCGACGATTGGGCCGAGGCCCTGGCGCTCTTGGGGGTCAAACCCCGCTGGGATGGAGGACGGGTGGTGGACATCGAGATCCTGCCTGTAGCGGTTTTGGGCCGCCCCCGTGTGGATGTAACCTTGCGCATTTCTGGCTTCTTTCGCGATGCCTTTCCCAATCTGATTGCCCTGTTTGACCGGGCCGTGCAGGCCGTGGCTGACCTGGAGGAGCCAGAAGCCGACAATCCCCTGCGGGCCCACGTGCTGGCCGATACCCAGTACTGGCAGGAGCAAGGGATCCCAACGCAAGCAGCGGCGGAGCGGGCGCGGCTGCGCATCTTCGGTTCCAAGCCAGGGGCCTACGGGGCCGGCCTACAGGGGCTGATCGAGGCGCAAAACTGGGAAACAGAAGCGGATCTGGCCCGCGCCTACCTCAACTGGAGCAGCTACGCCTACCGGGCCGATGGCGAGGGAGAGCCGGCCCCCGAAGCCCTGCGGCGGCAATTGGCCCACCTGCAAATTGTGCTCCACAACCAAGACAACCGCGAGCACGACCTGCTGGACTCCGATGACTACTACCAGTTTCAAGGGGGGATGGTGGCGGCAGTGCGAACGCTCCAGGGCCGCAACCCGCGGATTTACTTCGGGGATCACGCCCGTCCCCACAACCCTAAGATCCGCACCCTGGCCGAAGAAATTGACCGCGTCTATCGCGCCCGCGTGATCAACCCCAAGTGGATTGCCGGCGTGATGCGCCACGGCTACAAGGGCGCCTTCGAGATGGCTGCCACCCTGGACTACCTCTTTGCCTACGACGTCACCACCCATGCTGTGCCGGATTTCATGTACGCCGGCCTGGCCCGCGCCTACCTATTGGATCCCCAAGTCCAGCAGTTCCTGCGATCCTACAACCCTTGGGCGCTGCGGGACATGAGCGAGCGGCTGCTGGAAGCCCACCAGCGGGGCTACTGGCAAGAGCAGGCCCTGGAATTGCTGCCTCAGATCGAAGCCCTGATGCTGGAGATGGAAGCCTACCTGGAATCCCGCTCTCCCGTGGCGAGAGAAGGTTAAGTTCTGCTAAGATTTTTTCATCCAAACCAGTTGTGGAGGGATCCCAGGCCATGAGCAAATCTGAGCTGTTGCGAGAGATTCTGGGGCCACTGTTGGAGGACTACCGCTACTGGTTTGAGCGTTCTCGCCGCTTTTTGCAGGAAGAGACCCTGGAATTTATCAGCCCAGAGGAGCAACAGTCCTTGCTGGAAGAGGTTTTGGCTGCCCAGGCGGAGCTACAGGTGGCCGAAGCGCTTTATCAGGCGTCCGATCAAGAGGTTGGCATCGACCCTGGGCTGATGGCAAAATGGCATCGCCTGCTTATGAAATGTGCCGAATTGGGCCGTCAATTTCGCCAGATTCACCCCTCCCCCGACCTGTAATGCTGCAGATTCTCTACCTCATCGCTTTTGTGGCCATTGCCTTTTTGGCCCTGCGCAACTTGGTTACCAATGTCATCACACTGGGCGTGGAAGAGCGCAAGGCCTCTCCTCGTCGTGCCCGCAAGCGGATCCCTCACCCAGAGCTGCTGGATGAAGATGGCAACCTCACCGAGGAGCCTCTACTGGTGATTCGCTCGGCCAGCTTGGAAGAAGCTCGCAGCCGTTTGGAAGATCTCTATTCCGGCTCGCCGGACGAAGATTAGGGGAGTTTCTTGGGCTTTCTCTCTTGGGCGTGGCTGCACTAGCCTGGGAAGGTACTGCGCGCCATTTGCCCGAGCGTCTGGTGGGCGAGTCAACGGAGATGGGATCCGACTTCAACGTGGAATCGGTGCTGGAGGCGGTGCTCGGCAAGCTGAAGGTTTTGGCGGAAACGGGACAAACCTTTGGTCAGCCGATCACTATTGGTGAGACGATTATTGTCCCTTACATGTCCTTGCATTTTGGCTTGGGTGGGGGAGGGGGTAACTTTGGAAAGACTGCTCCTGGCTGTCGCGGCAACGGCGGGGATCCGGCCAGTCTGTTCGGGGGAGCGGGGGGTGGGGTGCGCATCGAGCCGGTTGGCTTTCTGGTGATCCGAGGCGAGCGGGTGGAGCTGCTGACCACCGCCCAGAAGCCCGACCAGTGGAACCAACTCAGCGAGACTCTGGTGCCCCTGTTGCAGCAGTGGCTGCAAAATCGTGCCGGCAACTCCTGAAGGGACTAGCCGCGAATGGAGAGGCGGGATCCCTGGGGAGAGGGTTGTACCTCAATGCGGCGGGGGAAAGCATCCTGCAGGCTGGGGATGTGGGTAATCACCAAGATGCAGGCAAAGTCCGGGGCGATGGCGTTGATGGCAGCCAGCAGTTGGGCGCGCCCGGTGGCATCCTGGGATCCAAACCCCTCGTCGATGATTAAGGTTTGCAGGTCGGATCCCGAGCGCTGGGTGAGCAGGCGGGACAAGGCCAGGCGAATGGCGAAGTTGATGCGGAAGGCTTCTCCACCGGAGTAAGTCTCGTAGGGGCGGGTGCCGTGGGGATCGGCAATGAGAATGTCGAGGGTGTCATAGGGACTCCGTCCCGCTACGGAGGACAGCTTGGCCGGTGAGCAATAGCGTCGCCCGGAGCGCTGGGTAACCAATTGCAGGTGCAGGCGGTGTTGGGTAAGGCGGGCCAGGATCTGGTTGGCCTGGGCTTCCAGCTCGGGCAGGACATTTTCGACGATCAGGGCGGGGATGCCGTTGCGGCCGTAGGCATTGGCCAGCTCTTGGTACACCTGCTGCTGGCGGCGGGCCTGTTGCAGTTGCTGTTCCAGCTCGGCCTGTTCCGCCTGCTGTTGAACCGCCTGTTGTAGCCGTTGTTGGGCGGCCCCTATCTGAGACAGCACCTCATCCAGTTGCCGGCGGCGCTCCTGCAGGGTTTGGCGGATCCCTTCCAGCTGAGCAGGCAAAACCTCGGGATGCTCCGCCAGTTGTTGCTGAAGCCGTTCCAACTCTTGGGTGGCCTGGGCAAAGTGCCGGCGGCTTTCCTGTAGGCGTTGGGATAAGGCTTGGGTGCGGGCTGCCACCTCCGGCAGTTCCTGGCGGGCCACCTGTAGGGCTTGCAGGCGCACCGGCCAGAGTTGCGCTTGGGCCAGTTCGGCTTTCACCTGCTGGTGCAGGGATCCATCGTAGCCCAGGTGGTTTAACGCCTGTTCCACCTGAGCCAACCGCTCCGCCAGGGGAGAATCCGATCCCACTGGCGGGACGGAGTCCTTGGATCCCACCTGTTGCAGGGTTTCCAGTTGTGCCTGTAGGGAGGCGATTTGCTCCCATAGGTGAGAGCGGCGCTCCTGGGCCTTGCGGAGTTCCTGAGAGCGGCCCAGTGCCCAGCGCCAGCGCTCCAGTTCTCCTCGTTGTAAGGCGTGCTCGCGCTCGTCATAGCCCAGTTGTTGCAGGGCCTGCTGGATCTGCTGGAGCTGTTGCCGAGCTTCTTGAGCGTAAGCTTCCCGGTCGAGGATTTCCCTCAACTCTGCCGCTTCTGCTTGCCAGAGCTGGATTTGCCGGCGGCGTTCCTGCTCGGCTTCCCACTGCTGTTGCAATCGCCCTTGCAGATGCAGGCGCTCATCCCAGGTGGCCAGTTCTTGGCTGAGACGGCGGTATTCTGCTTGCAAGAGTTCAATCTCCCGGTCGGCCACCGCCAGTTGTTCGCGGATAACAAACAGTTCGCCGGCAATTTCCTCTTGACGCTCGCGGTGTTTTTTCAGCACCACATCCCGCAGGCGCGGGCTGAGGGGACGGGCGCAGAGGGGGCAAGTCCAGTTGCGACGGCGTTGCGGAGCCATAAAGCCGGATCCCTGCGGCTCTGCTGTCGGCGTTGCAGGGGATGGCTCGGCAGGCTGGCCGACAGAAGATAGGGCCAGGGATCCCTTCTCTTGTTCGGCTGTCTCCTCGACAAGGGCCGTCACCCTCGCCAAAGTGGGGATGGGGCGGCGCTCTCCCTGATCTTGTTCGCCTCGCGGAGCACTTTGAACGGGAAACGCCTCTTGACCTTCATCCCAGCTGGTCACCAACAGGCGGCAGCGTTCTTCCTCCTGTTGCCACTGTTGCTGGAGAACCCGCTGGCGTTCCTGGAGCTTTTGCACGAACAGCCGCCGTTCTTGGACTTTTTCCAACACCCGCTGCTGGTAGAGACGCCGTCGCTCCAGCTCTGCCAAGGCGGCCTCTCCTTCGGCGATTTTCTGCTCCAGTTGCTGCTGCTGTTGGGCTAGAGTTTCCTGGCTTTGTAGTTGCTGGCTGAGAAGCTGAACGCGGGCTTGCAGGCGTTCCCGCTCGCGGCGGATTTGCTCTTGCCAATGCTGTTGCTGCTGGAGAAGGACGGCGGCTTGAGCTTGGGCTTGGTTCAGGGCCTGGAGACGCTCTTGAGCTTGCTGGTAGTGGCGCAGGCCGATTTCGATGCGCTCCTGTTCTGCCAGCAATTGGGCATCGGCTTGGGCCTGGGCTTGGCAGGTGGCCAACTCCTGTTGCAGCCGTTGCATCTTGCGCAGTTGCTGCTGTTGCTGCTCTGCTTGCTGGGCTTGCAGCTTTTGGCGTTCTTGGAGCAGATGCTGCTGTTGCTCGAAGAGGTGGTGGAGATGGCGATCTTGGGCCATCAGGGCTTGGTAGCGTTCGTAACCCGCCAGGATGTCTTCACTCTGGGCGATCAGCTCTTCCAACTGGAGCAGGTGCTGTCGCTGGGCACGCCACTGTTGCTCGGTGTGCTGTAGGTTGGTGCCGAGCTTTTGCAAGTGTTGGGTAAGGTGTTGGTGGCGCTCCTGCAGGATGCAGCGATGTTCGTAGAGGCGCTCTAGGGCTTGCAATTCCTGCTGTTGCTGGGCTAGGAGCTGCTGCAGATGAGTTTGCCGTTGTTGGAGTCGCTCCAGCTCGGCTTGGATTTGGCCAACGTGGGCCTGTTGTTGGTTGAGCTGCTGCAGGCGCTCTTGGAGCAGATCGGCTTTGAGTTTGGCACTGCGCGCCTGTTCCCGGCAGCGGTCGGCCAGCAAATCGTACTGCCCCAACTTGAGCATGTCGGCCAAGATCTGCTTGCGCTCGCCAGGACGCTTCAGGGTGAAGGCATCCGCTTGTCCTTGTCGCAGATAGGCAGAGTGAATAAAGGTCTCGTAGTCGAGGCTGAGCTGACTTTGAATGGCCTGTTGGGTGGCGCGCATGCCGCGGCGGGTTAGGCTGCGCCAGCGAGGTTGGCCGTCGGTTTCTCCGGTTTGAATTTGCCACTCCAGGGATCCCTCGCCCGATAGATGACGGCTGCGCAGGATGCGGTAGGTTTGTCCTCGGGAGCGGTAGATCACCTCTACCCAGGCTTCGCTGGCCCCCTTGCGGATGAGATCGCTGTCATTGCTAGCCCGGCTTTGCCCCCAAAGGCCCCAGGTGAGGGCATCGAGCAGGGCGGACTTGCCTGCCCCATTGGGGCCACAGATACAGGCAGTATGGATCCCGCGCAGATCCAAAACGGCGTGAGCGTAACAGAGAAAATTGTGCAAGGTTAGGCGAACCGGGATCACGGAAAACTCTGAGGGGCTCTGGTTGCCAGAAAAAATGAGGTTGAGCCATTTGATCCAGAGTATCGCGTCAGCGGTGGGGAGCAACAATGAGGAGTGAGAAGTGAGGAGAGAGGAGTGAGGATACTGATACATTCACGCTGAACTCTCCTGAACATGGTTCAGGAAAGAAGCGATCGCATCCTGCCCATCTCTGAGCAGGAAGGCGGTATCCCGCAAAGCCCTGAGGAATACCCCCCGAGCGCTTTCCCCCTTCACTTCCCGGCAACCGTTGCGGTGGACTCAAGGATCAGGGGGAAACTTGGTCTACTATATCCCTCTCAATGACTTTTGCCAAACCGCCTAAAGCTCAGTAAATTCAGCAAAGTTCAGGGTTTTGGGGGTTAGAGGCATGCTCCCTTCTCACTACTCTCCGTTCTTTTCTCTTTTCTCTCTTGTCTCTCTTGAGAGGGGATCCGGTCGCAGCAGCCGCTGACACAGTTGGGCAATCTGGGTGGGGCTAGCCTCATCCAGCCAGCGGTGAAAGGCTTGGGATTCCTGAAGGCGGCCCATCAGCAAGGTGGGGATCTGCTCCGGGCCGTCCAGTTCCGCCAGCCATTGCCGGGGAAAGCCGGTTGCCGCAGCCAGATCCTCGGGATCCCGTCGGCCTGCTTGCCACAGCGCTTGCAGTTGGGCAATCTGCTGGGGGATCTGCTCCCAGGGGGAGGCAGAAGCGGCCAGGATCAGGGTTCGGGGCTGTACCTGTTGCAGCAGTTGTGCCAAGTCCGCCGGTAGCCAGGGCCAGCGGGCCAGTACCAGCTCTTTCCCTTTGGGTGGTGGAACAAAGTTCTCGGCCTCCTGCCCGTCGTAACAGATGGCCCCCTGCTGCGAATCCGGCAGGGGTTTCTGCCGAAAATCTTGGATCTGTAGGCGAGGGGCGGAAATGGTGGGTGCCTGCCACTCTCCCGCAGGGCGCACCGCCAGCACTTTGCCCTGCCAAGGCTGTCTGCCCCGGTCATCCGCTTCCAACTGGAGGGCGATGTCCAAAGCTTGGCATTTTTGCCAACGCTCCAGCTCTTCTCCGGCCTGCCAAAACCACAGAGTACGGGATCCCGGCGAGCCTTGGAGTTCAAACTTGAGGTGGCGGCCATTGCGGGAGACTCCCAGGTTGGAGCTATTGGGACGGAAGTTCATCAAGGCAACGACGGGGTTGGGATTGCCGTGCCCAAAGGGCTGCAGAAGCTGCAATTGCCGATACACCTCATCCAGCTCTGCCACCCCATCCCGATCCTGAGAGACCAGTAGCTCCCAGTCGAGGATAATCTCCACCGCCAAGGCGCGAGCCTGCTGATCCGGGCTAACCCGCGCGGCCAGCTCCCGCTGCAACGCCAGTTGCACAGTGGCCAGGCAAGCCAGATCCACTTGGATCCCGGCGGCCATGGGGTGTCCGCCTCCCCGCCGCAAGAGGGGGCGCACGGCCTCGATGGCCTCCACCAGGTTCACCCCTGGCAGGGAACGACCCGACCCATGGCCCAGCCCTGTGGCTTCGTCTTTGGCAATCAACACCGTCGGGCAGCGGTACTGCTCCACCAAGCGCGCCGCCGCGATCCCCAGAACCCCTGGGTTCCAGCCGGCTTCCGCCAGAACAATGGCTCCTTCCCGGGTCAGATCCAAGCTCTCTACCTGTTGGCTGGCCTCTTGGATCACTTGCTGGGTGAGCTGCCGGCGCTCTTCGTCAAGGGCAACAAACCGTTGCACCAGCGCCTGGGCCCGCTCTGGATCGGAGGTGGTCAGCAGCTCCACTGCTAAGCTGGCGTCTTCCAAGCGGCCAATGACGTTCAACTTGGGGGCGATGCGAAAAGCAATATCCTGGGTTGTCGGCGACCTCTGGAGCTGGCCGTTGCTAACCTGGGCCAGCAGAGCTCGCAACCCCGGGCGCTGCGTACTGGCCAGCACCGGCAGGCCCCGCTGCACCAAGTAGCGGCACTCCCGCTGCAACACCGCCACATCGGCCACAATTCCCACCGCCACCAGATCCAGGTGCTGCTCGACACCAGGGATCCCTAGGGCTTGGTAGAGCGCCTCCGCCAACTTGTAGGCCACTCCCACCCCCGGCAAGAAGCGCAGCGGATGTTCAGCCGGCAATCGCAAGGGGTTGACCACCGCATAGGCAGCGGGCAAGGGATCCGGCAGCATGTGGTGATCCGTCACGATCACGTCCACCCCCTGGGCTTGGGCCATGGCAATTTCGGCAGCATTGCCTACCCCGCAATCCACCGTCAGGATCACTTGGCAGCCCTGGGCCAGCACCTGCTGTAGCCGTTGAGGATTGAGCCCGTGCCCCTCGGTGCTGCGCAGCGGTATGGAGAACTGGACTCGGAAGCCCAAGGGTTGTAACGCCGAGAGCAGGAGACTGGTACTGGTGACACCATCGCAGTCAAAGTCCCCCCAAATGCACAGGGTCTCTTCCCTTTCCCGTGCTTGCAGCAGCCGCGCCACCGCCTGCTCCAGATCCGGCAGGGATGCTGGTGGTGTGGGGGAATAGTGTTCGGGATCCGCGAAGGCCCGCGCTTGCTCCCAAGTGTGCAGACCCCGCAGGGCCATCACCTTGGCCGCATACTTGCCGTATTCCCGGCTCAGTTGCGGATTGAACTGGGGGGGAGTGGGCAGCAGCTCCCAGCGGTATTCCATGCAAGCTCGACAGGGATAAAGGTTCCTAGGAGCCTATCAAAAACTGCCTGGGGAGAAAAGCAGCTTGGGATCCCCAAGAAGGCCTGGTGACCTGCTTATTGACAGCAGTGAGAAGCCACACAGCAGGCGGAAGGGTGCTCGTGATTGTGGGTGGCACAGGCTTCGCTGCAGTAGAGTTGGCCTTCGTAGCGATAGCCTTGGCTGCTCTCGAAGCTGCAGTTGCAGTGTTCACAGGCGCAACGGACAAGGGTGCTGGCAGACATGATTTTCTCTCCTTCTTTCTCGTTTTTTCCTAGGGATCCTCTTGTCGAAGATCCGCGTCTCTACACCCTAGCGGTTGCTCAGCAACGATGCTGAAACAAGAATCAGAATCATTTTTGGCACTTCACCGATTACAGCCTATGAATTAGGATACAAGTATCCAAGAGAAAAGAGAGATATATACCAACCTATTTGTTAGATTTATCCCAAAGAGTTGTGGCAGCTTATCAGGCAGGCAAGACCTCCACTCGCCAGGTAGCGGAACAGTTCATGGTAACCCAAAGAACACTGCACCACTGGGTGCATCAGTATCAACAAACTCAGGATTTATCCCCCAAGAAAGTCGGCACAAAGCGAGTAGGTATTCTGGAACAACACCGGCAAGAAGTTATGACGGTCATTGAAAGGCGCCTGAACTATTATCCGTGGTAGTATCAAGAACTGCTACGAGAGCAACTGGATACTGATGTGAGTGCTGTTACGATAGACAACTTTTTAAAAAAGCGAGGAATGACGCCAAAAAAGAATTACCGCAGTGTAAAAATCAGAGAAGAGGAGGTGCAAAGGCAACAATTAGCCTATAGCTAAGAAGTCAAGAATATACCAGTGGAAGATATAGCTATTCTAGACCAGACAAGGGTGTGAGAGGCAATGGAACGGAGGGGTATCTCGGAGTTTACGCAGTCAAAGAGCTTACAGTTACCGTCAGAGATGCAAAGGGAAAAAACATAAGATTATTGAAGCTATTTCCTGGAGAGAGGCAGTAGGCTGTTGTGTTATCAAGGGTGGAGTGCGGAAGAGCAATTTTCTGGAGTTTTTGCAAAGTGACTCATGTCCGGAATTGGATGCGCGGAAGGTGGTGATTAGAGTTCGGAAGTGGAGGGTTTGATTCAAGGAACAGGTGCGCGGATCATAGACCTGCCTGTGTATGCACCAGAGTTGAATCCGATTGAGAAGATGTGGTCGGTATTGAAGCCTTTTATCCGGCAGTTTTCCAGAGCCGGGAAGTATGGGATGGAGCAGATAGCAGAGACCTCTTGACTACTCATCAATCCATTCTGCTTCCGAAGTTGGTTTGCTAGGTGTTGCTACTGTGCCCCTTGATTCCTTAACAGGCTGTACTGCTCCATTGCAGCAGAGCCAAGCCCTGATCCACCAGCTCAGGGCAGAACGGGCCGAGGCCGACCAGCGCATTGTCCAACTGGAGGGATCCCTGCAAGCCCGCCAAGAAGCCTTGGAGCAAGCTCAACAACAACTGAAAACGATGGGATCCCGCCTCAGCGCCCTTCAACAGCAGCAGGCCAACTTGACGGTGGAACTGCGAGACGCGCGAGAGCTGCTAGCGGCCTATCGGCAGAGCCTGGAGTCCCTGCAAGAGAATCTCAAGATTGAGCAGAAAAGTGCTCCGCACCGCTAACGCGATCGCAACCGTCTGCTGCAGGTGAGTTACGAACAGCAAAAGCTGATCGCCGAGGCAGCGCAGGCTCAGTTGAGAGCAGCCAACTTCTCTGGTTCAACCGCCAAAGATGAGCCAGCACGTTCGCGTGAGCGAAACACAGTCCTTACGAGGAGACTGGAGGAACCTGCGACCGATGCCGGGGAGCTTCCCGCCAATTCTGAGGACACGCCGACGGATCCTTTGCTGGCGGAACTCACCCCCTGGGCCAGGCATCTGTTCCAAAACTTGCAGGCAGCGGGCTTGCTGGATCGGCCCCAGATCCAAGACATCCTCAGCCGCTGGCAACAGTCGGGGGGCAAGCTGACCGCGGTCATTGGCGAGTGTACCGGCCTGAAGGCAACCACGGTCGCGGTAGCGGTGCGGTTCCCGGTAGGGTGCCGGAGGCATAGCACTTTCAAGTTCTTTGCGGATGGGGGGTATTCTGCCCGTTTGTCGGGGTGCCGCATGGTGGGAGAGTTTCTCAGGGCTGCCGACTTGTTGGCTGCTGAAGTGCTGGAGTCCTTGCCGCCGATGGATGAATCTTCGCCCCACTGGGGGGATCCCTTGGTGGAGCGGGGGTTATTGCGACCGGAGACGCTGCAGTATTTTCGCAAACATTTTCTGCCAGCTTCTGCCAACGGTTGACCAAAAAAACTGGGTTTAGCGCTCCGCCCTTGAGGGCGGCTTTGTGTTATGGTGCCGGTTGAACTCCGCCAACTTGAATAGGGCGCAGTGTCAGCAGGGAAAGTATCTGGGAGTTCATCCCAGTGGTTGGGGTCATGGCATCCCTCATCATTGGCAAGGGCGGTGTAGCCCAGGAAGTAGGAATCATCCTGCGACCTAGAAGGAATTCTTGCCCTTTAGGGCAGGAAGAAGGTCAACTCGTCCTCTCCTGCTGAGATGATGCAACGACTCTGTCCGAGTAGCGCGAATGGAGTTGCAGCCGCCGAGACCGCTGACCGGGTGAAGGTCTTGCCTCCGCAGCACATTGTCGGGCAGGAGATGGCGGCACGACTGCTTGTGGCGGCCCTGGAGAAGGGGCGGGTGACTTCCAGCTACTGCTTCTTGGGCCCCCAAGGGGTGGGGCGGAAGCTGATGGCCCGTTGGTTTGCCCAGGCCCTCTTGTGCGAATCCAGCTCCGGGATCCCTTGCGGCAAGTGCTCCCACTGCCGTTGGCTGCTGGCGGGCAACCATCCCAATCTCCACTGGGTCAGCCCCACCTACCTGCACCAAGGCCGCCTAATTGCGGCAGACTCCCCGGAGGCGCAAACCTTGCAACGGCGCTCGCCGCCCCAAATTCGCCTGGAGCAGGTGCAGGGGGTATCCCGCTTCTGTGCCCGCAAGCCGATTCGAGCCCAGCGAAAGGGCTCCGCCCCGCTAAAGGACTCCGTCCCGCTTACGCGAAAGGACTCCGTCCCGCTTACGCGATCGGGAGCGGTGGTGGTGCTGGAGGGAGCCGAAACCTTGGCGGAAAGCGCTGCCAATGCTTTGTTGAAAACCCTGGAGGAGCCAGGCCCAGCCCATATTATACTCATCGCCCCCCAGGCGGCCTCGCTGTTGCCGACGCTGTTGTCCCGCTGCCAGATGGTGCCTTTTCGCCGCCTCAGCCCAGAAGAGGTCGACCGGGTGCTGAGTGGGTTGGGTTGCCCAGATCTGGCAGGGATCCCTCGATCCGAGCTGATTGCCTTGGCCCAGGGCAGCCCCGGCTTGGCCTTGCTGGCCCACCAGCACCTGCAGCAGATCCCGCCGTCGCTCCTTGAGGAACTCAAACGTTGGCCCTGGCACTCTTCTCTCCAGCAGGCATTGGAATTGGGCAGAGCGGTGGCCAGTTTGGAGCTGCCGGCACAACTGTGGCTGATCGATTATTTGCAGCAGCATTTTTGGGCACAGGGATCCCGTCAGCCGTTTGCGCCAGGGGTGCAGAGGGCCATCCGGCAGTTGGAACGCATTCGCCAACACCTGTTGCAACTGGTGCAGCCCCGTCTCTGTTGGGAGGTCAACCTTGCCAGCATTAGCCCGGGTGGGTGATGTGGTAGCTGCCGTCGGCTTGTACCCAGGCGATCTCCGGGATCCGACATTGGCGGGCATAGGCTTCGATCTCTTCAGGGGCCCGATCCAGCAATTCCAGCTCCACCGCCTCCGTTCGCGTCAGCGGTGCGGTGCACTCTTCTCGCCAGCGGGCGGCCAAGGCCAGCGCCGCCGGGATCCCTGCCGGCACCAGGGGCACCACCAACCGTTTGCAGCCCATCTCCTCGGTTTGGGGATCGGGGGGCAAGAGCCGCAGCAGCGTATCCGGCAGAAGGGTAAAGCCAATCCCCGGCTGCGAGGATTCCGTGCCGCCGCCAGCGCGACTGGCCTGCTGAGGGCTGTAGAGGGCGTACAGCCGGTCGTAGCGCCCCCCCAGAGCAATGACCTCCCCGCTCGCCACCGCCTGAAAAACGATACCGGTGTAGTAGGCCAGGGTTTGCAACAAGCTCAGATCCAGCACCACCCGCACCCCATGTTCCTCCAGCACCTGGCAGAGCTGCCGCAGATCCCGCAGCCGCTCAGGCGGCACAGGCAACTGAGCCAGGTCAGAAAGAACTGAGCCGGGCTGGCCCCGCAGCCCCAGAATCTGCAAGCCAATCTGGCGGGCGGCTTCCGGCAGAGGGGCCGATTCCAGGTAAACGTAGTCGAGCTGGGCAATGGCACGGCGCACTGCCGCTTGAGCCGTGGGGGCAACGGCGCTGAGCAAACTCTCGGTGAGGCTGACATCTCCCAGCAGCAGCGTCCAGGCGGCCTCCGTCCCGTTTACACAAGAAGAGATGCCGATCGAGCGAATGCAATCGGCCAGCAGCAGCAGAATCTCGGCATCTGCCAGCCATCCCCCTGCCCCGATCAGCTCCACTCCGGACTGAAAAAACTCCTGGCTACTGTAGGATCCCTCCTCCCGCCGGCTGTTGCGAAAAACGCTGCCGTGGTAGTAGAGCCGCAACGGCAAAGGCCCACCGGCTAGACGGGTGGCTGCCGCCCGCACAATGGAAGCAGTGAACTCGGGGCGCAGCCCCAGCATCGTCCCTTCGCCATCCCGCAGTTGCAGCACCGACTCAGCGCGGATGGATCCCCCCGCCAGCAGCGTTTCCAGCCGCTCTAGGGTGGGAGTGATGATGCGCTGGTAGCCATGGCGCCGGAAAACCCGGGTCAGCTGAGCCTCCAGCTTCTCCCGCCGTTGTACCTCCCGCGGCAGGAGATCCCGGGCACCGCTGGGGGGGCGCAGGCTGCTGGAGACGGTGGAACTGGCCTCAGGGCGGGGATCCCAAAAGTGCTCCGCACCGCTACCGCGAGAGTGCTCCGCACCGCTACCGCGACCGTACACAGGGCTGCTCCAGCAGAGGATCCTGCTGCATCATACCGGATGTTGGAGGTCAGCTGGGATCCCGGGGAAACTCAGGCCACTCCCAGATGGGATCCGTGGAGCGCACTCGGTGCATTCCTGCTTCCGCAAAGCGGGCGAAAGCGGCCTCCGCCTGTTCGCTGAAATCCACAACGCCGGGGATCACCACCGCCGAGGTGCAGTCCTCCAGAAGATAAACTTTCTTGGCCAAGCTGGGATCCGTGGCTTGGATTTCCTGCAGCAGGTCACTCACCGTCCAGGCCACGCAATGGCTTTTGGCTTGGCCAGCCACGATCAGGGCGTCAAACTGCAGCAGGTGGCGGATAAGAGGCTCATTTTTCTCGTCGATGGGATCCCCTTCCGGCCCAGTCAAGACCTCCGGGCTAAGCACGGAATAATTTTCCGTCAAGGGATTGGCTCCCTTGAGCTGCAGGCTGGGCTGGCTGCAGCGGGCCATGCTGTGAAAGAAAATCGCCTCCTCCACCGCTGGCACCAGGGCATGGCCAATCCCCCCCAGCATGGAGTGGTAGGGCCAGACGATGAGGGGATATTTTCCCCCCTGCTCCAACTGCTCGGCGTAGTGCAGAGCGTAGACCTGCAACCGCGTCAGATCCCCCTGGGTGAGGTTGGCAGCCATGGCGGGGTTAACCCGCCAGCGTCCGCAGCGGATATCGGCTGCCGAAATGGCCGTGGCCGGCTCAGGATGGGCTCCCTGCGCGTCCACCCAAAAGACGGGGTGGAAGATCTGCATGGCCGTGTGGGTGTCGAGAGTGGCAATGATCTGGGTGAGGCAAGCCAAATTGCGGTAGATGAACTGACAAAGCCGTCGATTGTCTTCCACCGCTCCCAATCCGCCGGAACCGGCCACAAACAACTCAAAGCCGGGAATGCAAAAGGTGTTCTGCACATCAATGAGCAGCAAGCCCACCCGCACCCGATCCGCCTCTGCCGGCGGGATCCCTTGCTCCTTGGCCCAGAGCTCGGCTTCTGCTGCCCGCTGTTGGTAGGGCACGCGCCAAATCTCTCCCACCCGCTCCGGATCAAAGTGGGGGGGAAGGCCCGCTGGAGCCTTAACAGTTAGCTCCTGTAGAGTGGTATGCATGGCGTTCTTCCGGTGGGGGCTGGATTGACCAGGCTTGCACCCGCTCGATAGAGTTGGACGGGTAACACTTATGGTTGGTTTCACTATAAGTTGGGGGCAAGATTTTGTCCAGATGGCCGCCTGTATTTCTGGCTGAGTTTGGGTTTGGTGTCTTGTCGAGGCCGATTTTTAGGGTTTTTTGGGGTTGTGATGCTTCTGGTGGATCCCTACAAGCAGCCTTACTTATGGTAAGTTTCACTATAACCTTCGCAACAGCTCTCTGCTCGATCCCGCCGTTCCCCACTGGCTTCTGCCCCGAGGTTTTTCATGTTGAGCCCTGATTTCTCGTCGTTGCGGCCCCAAGACTATGGCCTGCTAACCGACCTGTACCAGTTCACCATGGCCGCCTGCTACGTGGGGGAAGGGCTAGAGTCTCAGCCCGCTGCCTTTGAGCTGTTTGTGCGGCGGCTGCCCACCGACTATGGCTACCTAATCGCCATGGGGCTCACCCAGGCAGTGGACTATCTGCAGCAACTGAGCTTCGCCCCCGAGGCTTTGCGAGCGCTGCGGGAAACGGGCATTTTCGCCGATGCGCCGGAGCGCTTTTGGGAGCTGCTGGCCCGCTGCCGATTTGAGGGGGATGTGTGGGCGGTGCCGGAAGGAACCGCCATTTTCGCCAACCAGCCCCTGTTGCGGGTGGAAGCCCCCCTCTGGCAAGCCCAACTGGTGGAAACTTACTTGCTGTCCACCTTTAACTACCAGACCCTGATCGCCACCAAGGCGGCCCGTATGCGAGATGCAGCAGGGGATGAGGCCATTTTGTTGGAGTTCGGCACCCGGCGAGCTTTTGGTCCCCAGGCGGGGCTGTGGGCAGCCCGGGCGGCTCTGGCGGCAGGGTTCAATGCCACCTCCAACGTCTTGGCAGCCCTGAAATTGGGGCGCAAGCCGGCAGGGACCATGGCTCATTCCCTAGTGATGGCCATTGCTGCTCTCTCGGGAGACGAAACCCGCGCCTTTCAATCCTTTCGGCGCTACTTTCCCCAGGCTGCGCTGCTGATCGATACCTACGACCCCATCCAAGGGGCGCGCACGGCAGCCCAGCTCTTTGCGGCCAGAAGCCCAGATCAACTGGGATCCCAGGGGGAAATCGGCGGGGTGCGCATCGACTCGGGAGATTTGGAAGATCTCTCTCGCCGGGTGAAACAGATTTTGCCTCAAGGAGCCCCGGTGTTCGTCAGTGGGGATTTGGATGAATACGAGATCGAGCGCCTACATCGCTCCCAAGCCCCCATCAGCGGCTATGGAGTGGGCACCCGCCTGGTAACTGGAGAAGGCGTAAACGGGGTGTACAAATTGGTGGAAATCAATGGGATCCCAGTGGCCAAAGCTTCCTTTGCCAAAGCCACCCTTCCCGGTCGCAAGCAGATCTTTCGCGGCCCTGAAGGAGACTTGTTGGGCCATGCTGACGAGCCCCCGCCTCCTGGCTACGAACCGCTCTTGCGCAAAGTTATGGAAAAAGGGCTGCTGCTGGATCCCTTGCCGGATCTGGAAGCCATTGCCCGCACCAGCCGCGCCTCTGTGCTGTGCCTGCCCCAGGGAGTGCGACAACTGCGCCAGCCGGATCCCTGGCCCACAGCCCTGACTGCCGCTTTGCAACGGTTGAAAGACCACACCCTTGGCCAGGAATGTGCCTCGGCGGGCCCTGCCTGAGGAGAAGGAGTCCCGCTGCACTATAATGTTCTAGCTTCAAGGTCTCCGCTTTGAGGTTTGAGTTTTGCCATTGGACTTGAGCCTCAGGCCATTTTGATTTTTGGTGTTTTCCTAGTCTTTGCCCCCAGCTCTATGACCCAACGTGCCCTAATTACCGGCATCACCGGACAGGATGGCTCCTATCTGGCCGAGCTGTTGTTGAAGAAAAACTACGAAGTTCACGGCATCATCCGCCGCGCCAGCACCTTCAACACCGACCGCATCGACCACATCTACGTGGATGCCCACAACCCCCAGGCTAGGCTATTCCTTCACTACGGGGATCTCACGGATGGCACCACCCTGCGCAGGATCCTGGAACAGGTGCAGCCGACGGAAGTGTACAACCTGGGGGCCCAATCCCACGTGCGGGTGAGCTTTGATGCGCCGGAATACACCGTCGATGCAGTGGCCATGGGCACGCTGCGTCTTCTAGAGGCCATCCGCGACTACCAGCAGCGCACCGGGATCCGGGTGAAGTTTTACCAGGCAGGCTCCTCGGAGATGTTCGGCCTAGTGCAAGAGATCCCGCAAAAGGAAACCACCCCCTTCTACCCGCGCAGCCCCTATGCCTGTGCCAAGGTGTACGGCTACTGGCAGACGGTCAACTACCGCGAAGCCTACAACCTCTTCGCCTGCAACGGTATCTTGTTCAACCACGAAAGCCCACGGCGAGGGGAAACCTTTGTAACCCGCAAGATCACCCGCGCCGTCAGCCGCATTGTGGCCGGCAAACAGGACAAGCTCTACCTGGGCAACCTGGATGCCAAGCGGGACTGGGGCTACGCCAAAGACTACGTCGAGGGGATGTGGATGATGCTCCAACAACCCCAGCCGGATGACTATGTGCTGGCTACCGGGGAAACCCACACTGTGCGCGAGTTTGTGGAACGGGCCTTCGCGCTGGTGGGCCTGCCGATTACCTGGAAAGGCTCCGGCCAAGCCGAACAGGGGTTGTACAAAGACCAAGTGTTGATCGAGATCGATCCCCGCTACTACCGCCCAACCGAGGTGGATCTGCTGTTGGGGGATGCTTCAAAAGCCAAGCGAGTCCTAGGATGGGAGCCCAAGGTGAGCTTCCCGCAGTTGGTGGAGCTGATGGTGCTGGCCGACTTGGAAGCCATCGGCCTGGATCCGGATCCCATCTTGGGGGAACGGCGCACCCTCAACGGCTTGCTTAGCGAAGATCGCGCTTTCATCCGCACCCAGCTGGGGGTTCACTACGACTGACAGGGTGAATACAACGGTGGAGACGGGATCCCAAAAGACAGCCTTGACCCCTTGTCCAAAGCAGGAACTAAACGCTTAATATAGTAGATCGCCGATTCTTTTGGTGCCTCGTCCTCTTGCTCCCCAGCTGACCATCTCTTGCTGACTTTGTTTGCTGATTTCGGAGAAATGCCCGCATGTCCCGCTACACAGGCCCCCGCCTAAAAATTATTCGTCGCTTCGGGGGACTTGATCTGCCCGGCTTGACGCGCAAGCGCCCCAAAAATACCAACCCGCCCGGTATGCATGGCGCCGAGCGCAAGAAAAAATCCGAATATGCCATTCGCTTAGAAGAAAAGCAGAAGGTGCGCTTCAACTACGGGCTGAGCGAGCGGCAGATGATCCGCTACATGCGCAAGGCACGGCGCTCCAAGGGATCCACCGGTTTGGCCTTGCTGCAAATGCTGGAAATGCGGTTGGATTGCATCGTGTTTCGTCTGGGCATGGCTCCAACCATTCCGGCAGCTCGGCAGCTCGTGAGCCACGGCCACATAGAGGTTAACGGCCAAAAGGTAACCATTCCCAGCTATGGCTGCAAAGTGGGGGATGTGATTACAGTAAAAAACAAGGAATCTTCCCGCAAGCTGGTGGCCGCCTACGCGGAGTATCCGGGGTTGTTTTTGCCGGACTACCTGGAGTTTGACAAAGAAAAGCTGCGCGGACGCATCAAGGAATTGCCCCCCCGCGAGCAAATTTGCGCCCCGGTCAACGAGCTTTTGGTGGTTGAGTTCTATTCCCGCAAGCTCTAGGGATCCCCTTTTGTGGCCATTGCAAATTGCGGGGGAATTTTGGGCAGTTTGACGTTCTCCTCACCCTTGAGGCCGGGGGATTTTTCACGGTTTGTTTTTTGTAGCGTTTCCCCTGCTCATCGCTCCTGTTGGCGATGCGTAGCGTTAGCTAGACCGCCGGGAAGCCCCGCCCTCTGTTAGTGACTAGTGGCTAGTCACTATCCACTCACCACTATCCAGGGTGAGGGTCGGGATGAAAGGCGGGGACACTTTGGTTTTCAATGGACTGGCCTAAAACCGAGACGGTAACCCCACCGCATGAAGCAATAAGGTAGGATTCATTCCAGTAGATTACCCTTGCCTCAATGAGAACTGCTTACCAGTACCGTTTGCGACCTACGCCCAGCCAGATTGCTTTGATGAGCGAGTGGCTAGACTTGTTACGGAAGCAGTACAACTACCGCTTGGCAGAGCGCTTTGCGTGGTGGGAACACAATCGCTGTGATAGCAATGCTTGTCCCTTAATCTGTCACTTGCCTGAGCTGAAAGACAGTCCCGGTTTCTACTCCCAAAAACGGGACTTGGTGAAGACGAAAGCCCTGTTTCCGCAGTACAGAGCAGTCCATTCGCAAGTCCTCCAGAACTGCATAGAGCGAGTGCACAAAGCATTCGACCGCTGGCTGAAGGGGGACGGTAACGGCAAGCGGGCAGGGAAACCCAGATTCAAGGGAGTTGGGCGGTATCGCTCCTTCAGTTTCCCCCTGATGCAACAGGACTGCATTTGCGGGCAGTTTATCCATCTGCCCAAAATCGGTGCTGTTCGGATAATTCAGCACCGTCCTTTGCCTGACGGTTTTGTCATCAAGACTGCTACCATCACCCGCAAGGCAGACGGGTGGTATGTGACCTTGAGCCTGCAAGATTCGTCCGTCCCTGAGTTTACTCCTGAGTCTGCAACGCTGGAAAACACTACAGGGATCGACGTGGGGCTGGACTCCTTTTTGGTGACCGACGCGGGGGAGTCTGTTCCAGTTCCCCAGTATTACCGCAGAGCCCAAAAGCGGTTAAAGAGACTGCAGCGGGCAGTGTCTCGCAAGAAGAAAGGGTCAAACCGCCTATGGCTAGTGACTAGTGGATAGTGACCAGTGGATAGTGAATAGTGACTATCCACTAACCACTATCTCAGCGCAAAGATTTTCATGACAAAACAGCGAACTGGCTGGTAAGCAAAGGCAAGCATATTGGGTACGAAGCCCTGAATATCAAAGGTATTGCGAGGACGAAGCTAGCAAAATCTACCTATGATGCTGGGTGGGGACAATTTCTGCAAATGCTGGCAGTCAAGGCTGAAAGAGCTGGGCTGAGGGCGATTGCAGTGAATCCCAACGGCAGCAGTCAAAACTGCTCTCGGTGCGGTCAAAGAGTACCGAAAGCGATTCAAGACAGATGGCATTCTTGTTCCCATTGTGGGCTAGAACTAGGGCGCGACCACCATGCGGCCATCAACATCAAGCACAGGGCGGTGGGGCATCCCGTTCTTTTCGCGTCAGCGGGACGTAGTCCTTGAAGCCCGCACTCTCTCGCTTTGGCGGCGCGGAGCGCTTTGCGTCAGCATGAGTGTGGGAGTATGTCACGCTGAAGAAATCTACAGGGATCCAGTTGGGGACATGTCGAATCCTGCTGCTGTCCGAGACTTGTCTGCTAGCCTGAAGATCGGCCAGGTGGCTCTAGCAGCCGGCTTGCCTGTACGCACGGTGCGCTACTACGAATCGATAGACCTGCTGAAGCCAACGGTGGAACGGGCGGAGTCCAGCTATCGGCTGTTCGACCCTTCGGTTTTGGTTCGTCTGGCCTTTATCCGCCGCTGCCAGAGCCTGGGCCTGAGCTTAGAAGAAATCCGCCAAATCCTGGATGTCCACGACCGAGGGGAGCAGCCTTGTCCAGAAATTCGCCAGCATCTGCAAGGCAAGCTGCAGGAGATTGAACAGCGAATTGCCGATCTGCAAGCGCTGAAAAGCCAAATTCAAGGTCTCCTCTCCGATTGGCAGATCCCCCCTGCGGCTGCTGATGAAAAAGAGGTGATCTGCCCGATTTTGCAAAAACCAGAGGCCAGGGGCGGCAAGGGCAACAGCCGTTACTCCACCGTTACCGACTTAGCCAAGTTGCGCGGCTGATCCACATCGGCTCCGCGGCGCAAAGCCATGGCATAGGCGAACAACTGCAGGGGGATCACGTTCAGAACCGCCGACAACAGGGGTGTCGTGCTGGGCACCTCGATGATGTGGTCGGCTTTCTCCCGCACCTGGGTGTCTTCGGGGTTGATGAGGGCGATCACCCGTCCCCCCCGCGCCCGCACCTGTTCGATGTTGGAGAGCATTTTTTCGTAGACGGGATCCCGGGTGGCAATGCACACCACCGGCACCCGCTCGTCGATGAGGGCGATAGGGCCATGCTTCATCTCCCCTGCCGGGTAGCCTTCGGCGTGGATATAGCTCACCTCTTTCATCTTCAAAGCTCCTTCCAGGGCAATCGGGGCGTTAACCCAGCGGCCCAGATAGAGCATGTTGGCAACATGATGGTACTGCTCCGCCAGTTGGTCGTAGAGGGCGGCGTCCTTCAGCATCAGGCTGATCTTGCCCGGCAGCTCAATCAAGGCTTGCAGGTGGGCTTGGATCTGGGCCGGGCTGAGGATCCCTTTGGCTTGGGCCAGTTGCAGGGCCAGCAAATACCCCGCCACCAACATGCCAGTAAACACTTTGGTGGAAGCCACGGCAATCTCCGGACCGGCATGGATGTAGAGAACCCCGGCATCCGCCAGGCGGCTGGCCTGGGATCCGATGGCGTTGACAATCGCCAGGGTCGGGATCCCTTGGGTGCGGGCCTCGCTCATGGCTGCCAGCGTATCGACGGTTTCTCCCGACTGGGTTAAGGCCAGCAACAGGTGGTTGGGGCGCAACACCGGCTGGCGGTAGCGAAACTCAGAGGCGTAATCCACCTCTACAGGGGTACGGGCCAAGCTCTCGATGAAGTACTTGAGCACCCAGCAGGCGTGCCAGGCAGTACCACAGGCTACAGCGTGGATGTGCTCGATGTGGGCCAGTTGCCCCTCAGAAAGCGTTAGCCCCTCCAGTGTCACCCGGCCCTGTTCCAGATCCACCCGCCCCCGCAGCGTATCGGTGGTGGTGCGGGGCTGCTCAAAGATCTCCTTTTGCATGAAGTGCTTGTAGCCTCCCTTGGCGGCTGAGACGGGATCCCAGGCCACGGTGATGCTGGATTTGCGCAGCTCCTCGCCGGTAATGCGCAGGTAGCGCACTTGGGACTCCGTGAGAACCGCCATTTCCCCATCTTCTAAGAACACCACCTTGCGGGTATGGCGGACAATGGCAGGCAGATCGGAGGCCACGAAGTTTTCCCCTTCTCCCTCTCCCACCACCACGGCTCCGGCATTGCCCAAACGGGCTGCGATCAGCCGATCCGGCGCCTCCCGATCCAGAGCCACCACGGCGTTTCCCCCCCGCAGTTGCCCCATGACCTGGCCAAAGGCCGCCTCAAAGGAGCCCAGCTCTTCGGTGTAGAGACCCAGCAGTTGGGCGATCACTTCCGTATCGGTTTGGGAGCGAAATGGGATCCCCCGCTCCAAGAGGCGCTCCTTCAGCTCCAGGTAGTTTTCCACAATGCCGTTTTGGATCACCACAATGCGCCCGCGCTCGTCGCACTGGGGGTGAGCATTTTCTTCGGTCACGCCGCCGTGGGTGGCCCAGCGGGTATGTCCGATCCCTACCTTGGCGGTGGGCATGTTGGCGGTGAGCTTCACCAGCAGGTTGTGCAGCTTGCCGGTGGCGCGGACAACTCTCAATCCTTCTTCGGGATCCACTGTGGCAATGCCGGCAGAATCATAGCCCCGATACTCCAAGGTGCGCAGGCCCTCCAACAGGATGGGGGCAGCCCACTGAAAACCCACGTAGCCGACAATGCCACACATTCCTCACACCTCAACCTCAGTCGCGCCAGCGTTGCGTAGCAATACAGGCAACACCTTATCCGCAAAGCCTACCCCAGGTTGGGGATCCCTTCAACGGCTTTGGCCGCCGTTGTTACCTCAGCGGGTCATCTCAGGGATCCCAGACTCCCGCTAGAGAGAGGGGAAAGGCAGCCAACTTATGGGGAAGTCTGCGGCTGCCATCCTTGGGATCCAGGGGCAACTCCCTGGGCAAAAGAGACGGGCGCAAAATTGAACTGATAACCTTCGGCCACCGCGGGCTGGATCCCATCTTCCCCAGGGACGCTGGAGACCAAGTTGCTCAGCCCCAATACCAACTCTCGAATGCCGCGGCGAAACTGGGGATCCCCGGTCAGCTCGTCGATGTCGGCGGTGATCTTTTGCATGTTTTGAAAGGTGATGCGCGCCGAATCGAGGGTTTGGCGCAGAGTAGCTAAAGTGCCCGGATCGTTGAGGCTGGCGGCAATCTGCCGCAGATCTTCGGTAGCTTGGGCCACGTTCTCCGCAGCCGCTCGCACCTCGGCCAGGATCTGGCGCACATCGGCCTGGAGTTGTGGATCGGTAACCAGCGGGCGCACCGCGCTCGACATGGCCTGGAGATCGGCGCTCACCTGCTGGATGTTCTCCAGAGCGGCGTTAAGGGAAGTGCGGTTTTGATCCACCAGGGCGGTGAATTGATCGGCAGCCGCTTGCAAACTGCGGGCAGTTCCCCCCACAGCTCCAGCCGCGTCTTGGATGGCCGTGGCAGCGGTCGTGAATTGCAACAAGTCCAGATCTTCGGTGCGCAGGGCAGCTACTCGCTCTTCCACGGTTTCTGAGAGATCGGCCACGCTATTGGCGACGCGGGTGAGCCCTTCTAGGGTGGCGTTAAGGGTGTCGAAGAGCTCATCGTCGTTGATCCGTGTGAGCAACTGATCCAGCCGGATCAATAACTGGCCAAAATCCACTCCAGGTTTGCCCTCCACCACATCCCCATCGCAGATGATTTGACTGCTGTCGCAATCCGCTGCCAGAGGGGATCCCGTTGCCGCCTGACCCCTCCCCTGGGGCAGGATGTCCATCACCGTTTCCCCCACCAACCCCGTCTGTTTGGTTACAAACAGGGCGTTGCGGGGAATAGCCAAAGGCTGGTCAATGGCCACCTGCACCTCCACTTGATTGGGTTGAGGCGTGATACGCTCCACCCGACCTACGGTTACCCCCCGCAGCCGCACGCTGGATCCCTCTGTCAGGCCGACCACGTTGGTATAGGTGACGGTAAATTGAAAGCCGCGACTGCCAAAGCGCAGGTTGTAGATCCACAAAAACAGGCCGGCAAAGCCCAGCGCCCCCGCCAGGATCAACAGGCCCACTGCCCCTTCTCGTACTGCTCGCGAACGCATCACCTCACACCTGCCCCGCCACTTGAATCGGCCCTTCTACGCTACCGCTGAAAAACTGCCGCACAAAGGGGTTATCGCACGTTTCGATCTGCTGCACGGATCCCTCCCACTGCACCCGCCCCTGGGCCAACAACACAATGCGGTCGGTGGCGCGGTAAATGGTGCTGTGTTGGTGGGTCACCACAATGTAGCTCTCACAGGCTTTTTTCACCTGCTGCAGCTCCCGGATGAGATCTTCAATTACCGTGGAGGCAATGGGATCCAAGCCCGCTGTGGGCTCGTCGTACAGCAGCAATTGGGGCTCATCCTGGGGCAGAGAAGGATCCTCCATGATGGCGCGGGCGAAGCTAGCCCGTTTGCGCATCCCCCCCGAGAGTTCTTCTGGCAGGTTGTGCTCTTTGCCCGCCAGTCCCACCGCCTCCAGCTTGGCGGCCACCAATTCCTGAATACGGGAGCGGGGCAACTGCGAGTGCTCGTAGAGCAAAAACCCCACGTTTTCTTCCACCGTCAGGGAGTCGAAGAGGGCGGCCTGCTGAAACACCATCCCTACTCGCAAAGGGGGAGTTGCATGATGGGCTTGAATCTCCGAGAGCGGGATCCCGCACCAGAGCACTTCTCCAGCGTCTGGCTCCGTTAGGCCGGCAATGATGCGCAGCAGCGTCGATTTCCCGGTGCCCGAAGGCCCCACCAGGCCCAGGGCCTCACCCCGGTACACCTTCAGATCCACGTGGTCAAGCACCACCGTCGAGCCGAAGCGCTTGGAAACTTGGCGCAGCTCCACCAAGGGGGCAGTGCTCTGCACTGCTGGCATGCTCAGAACCTCCGCCCTCGCCAAAGGCTGGAGCCTATTTTCCGCGGCCTGCTGCTCCTTTGGGCTGTCTATGCTGCTTCTGAAGCACTTGACCAATGATTTCAAGCAAAACTGGGGGCTCAGGATGCTTCCCTCCTTGAGTCGGCTTCACTGCTAGTTTAGGAGTCGGCAGGGGCCGAGGCAATGAAGCAGCCCACAGCCCTATCAAGGCAGATCAGGGATCCCTGGCGATAGGCCCAAGCCGTACCTCTCCTCTCCATTCTCTCTGCTCTGGGGCTCAGGGGCGAGGTCTTCCTCAAGGGCAGTCACCCAACCGGAGGGGACGATTTCCATCTCGTCTGTAACCCCTGCTCTTTTCTCTTCCCTCTTCTCTCCGTCAGCCAGCTCCGGCTGTTCATCCTGCTCCGAATTGAGTTTCACGCGCCGCGAGAAACCCCAGACAAATAGGGGGATCACAGCCACCACCATCCCCCACTCCGGGATCTCGATTTGGGGGAAAAACACCTCCAACAACATGGTGCTCCCCACCAAGGCGATGATGGCAAAAGCGGCGTCTTCCAGGTGAGAGAACTCGTCCAACCAACGCAAAAACAGAGAAGCCATGTAGCGCATCAGGGTAATGCCGAGAATGCCGCCGAGGATAATGACCCAAGCCTTGCGGGAGACGCCCACCGAAGCGGCGATGCTGTCGAAAGAAAAGACCAGATCCGTCAGTTCCACCATCACCAGGGTCTGCCAAAAATTGGCGTGGCGGGTGATGTCCTGTTCTTGGCCTTCTTCCTCGCCCCGAAAGTGCTGCCAGGCCAGCCAGAGCAGGTAGCAGGCTCCCAAGAATTGGGCGGGCGGATACTCCACCAACCAAACTGCCGCGAAGACAATAGCAATGCGAAAGCTGTAAGCGCCAATGATGCCCCAGCGCAAGGCCCGATTTTGTTGCTGAGGGGTGGGCAGATGCTTCACCAGAGCTGCTAGGGCAACGGCGTTGTCCGCAGAGAGGGCGGCCTCCAAAAACACCAAAGCCACTACCAAGAAAATATCTGTCCAGGTGAAGGACTGAGTCATCCCTTGCGCCAGGATCAAGGTCGCTCCCATCGCATCTGTTGCATTTTTGACAAGTGTTGCATCAATTAGCATATTCGCGCGTTTTGTCCGCCCCAGTCAGTCCAACACAGCAGTTAACCAGCGTAGGAACTCTCCCCATCTTCGGATAAAGGTACCCCAGAAAAAGGCATGAACCCAGTTAGGTGACCAGAGGCAACACCCTCAAACTCCCGAAGGATGGGAAAGAGAAAGCCCAAGCCTAAACTATGGCCTGAGTATAGCCTGTTTGGCTCAGGATCTATTTACAATTCTTAACCTTCCGAAATCTGTCGATTCCCTGTTGGATCTCCAGTGGGGCCGCATGAACTCAATCGAGCTGCCAGCCGTTGTCCGCAACGCAGGATCTGGCCTGCCAGAATCGCCGCCCCAAAACCGTTATCAATGTTCAGCACTCCCACCCCCGCTGCGCAGGAGTTGAGCATAGTGAGCAGGGCAGCCAAGCCTTGAAAGCTGGCCCCGTAGCCAATGCTGGTGGGCACAGCGATCACCGGACAATCCGCCAGACCCGCCACCACGCTGGCCAAGGCCCCCTCCATGCCCGCCACCACGATCAGCACGTCTGCTTGCAGGGCCGCCCGGTTGTGCAGCAGCCGATGGATCCCGGCCACCCCCACATCCCAGAGGCGCTTCACCTGAAACCCAGAAAGCTCGAGCGTGAGGGCGGCTTCTTCTGCCACCGGTAAGTCGGCAGTGCCGGCGGAGATCACGCTGACCTGTCCAGGATGGCTGACCACCTGCCGGGGCGGGATCCAACACAAGCGGGCCAACTCGGAATACTGGGCCTGGGGCAAGCGGCTGCGGATCTCGGCATACACCTGGGCTTCGATGCGGGTGGCCAAGGCCAGGGATCCCCGCTGGTGGAGTTGCTCCAGGATCTGGGCAATCTGATCTGGGGTCTTGCCCGGCCCCCACACGGCTTCGGGAAAGCCCGTGCGCAAGGGACGGTGGTGATCCACATGGGCGAAGTCTCCCACCGGCTCAAAGGGCAGAAAGCGACAGGCTTGCAGGGCTTGCTCTGGGGTGAGCTCCCCTTGGGCCACCGCCCGAAACAGATCCTGCAGCGCTGTCGTAGAGGGGGGGGTCATGGAGGATGAGTTAATCTGCAACACTCGGCTTGGATCTTGCCTGGATTTATTGGGCCAAAGACCCGCGCGGGAAAAACAACACCGGATGCCAACTTTGCCGCAAAATCTCGCCGGTTAGGCTGCGAACCGACCACTCCCAGAAGCTGCCCACGTGGGGGGAGGCAGTGGCGATGGCCGTCATGTCTTCATCGGCAGCAGTAGCTAGGATCTCTTTGAGAGGGGATCCCACCCGCACCAGGGTGCGCAGCTGTACGGGCTTCACCTGCTCGCTCAGGGGTTCAAGCACCTGGGCCAGGTCAGCCTCGGCTTTGCGTTGGAGCACCTCCACCGGAGTTCCTTGGTTGCGGCGGGCGCTGGGATCCACCACGTAGAGCAGGGTAAGCGTCTGGCACTGGGAAGTACCGGGCAGCAGGTGGCCGAGATGGTTCAGCAACTGCTGACGCGGCTGCTCAAAGTCAAAGGGCACCAAGAGGCAGCGAAACAGGTGGCGGCTGCGCAGGCGCAGTTCCTCCAGGGTAAAGGTAGCCAGCAGTTGGGGGCGCATCACCAGTAGAGGGATTTTCAGCTTCGGCAACAGCGTCATGGTGGTGCTGCCGAACAATTTTTCGGCGAGCAGGTTGTGGGTACCCATGCCTGTAATCAGCAGATCGGAGCCATAGGTTTGGATGCCTTTTAGGATTAGATCGGCTGGCCTGCCCGCCTGCACCAGAGCCTCGACTTCCAACCCTGCTGGGATCGGGTTCAGCAGCTTCTGCAACTGGGCCTGCTCTGCCTGGACTTCGGGGGTAATGTCGTCGGGAATGCCGATGTCGTCCTCTTGCCAATCTACGCTGCGGACGAAGGTGACGCGCTCGATGCCATTGCTGTGCAGATCTTCTAGACACTTGCCAAAACGCTGCAGGCCATCTCGGCGGTCGGTGGCAATTAACACGTTTTTAAACATATCGTTTTGAGCATTAGGAGAGAGGGTAGCCGGCTCAAGAGCAACGCTTTGGCCCGCAGCGATCCTAAGCTAACACCTTGCGGGGTTGTTCCCAAGGCAGCAGCTCCGGATCCCTCTTCAGCGTCGATTGCTCACCGGTTGGGATCCGCCAGGTTGCGAAACTGGGTGTACTGGCTTTCGAACAGCAGGCGCACGGTACCGGTGGGGCCGTTGCGATGTTTGGCAATGATGACCTCGGCAATGCCGCGATCGCTGGTGTTGGGATCGTAGTATTCCGGGCGATAGATCATCATCACCAGATCGGCATCCTGCTCGATGCTGTTGTGAACTAGCAGACCGTTGGCCACGAAGTTGTGGTGGCGGGGCATTTCGACGTCGTAAACCGGCTGAGGCTCCCCCGGCTCGCTGATGAACACCACCGGATCCCAGATCAGCCCCTCCTGCACTACCACCGCCACCTCTTCCTCCAATTGCAGCTCGTCGAGGGTTTTCCAGCCGTCTGGGGTCAAGAAGGGATGGTTGCCGGTGGCGCGAATGGAAAAGTTGAGGCGGGTCTTCAGAACACAGGTGGGCTGCCGACCACTGCAAAACACTTTCACAGGCTGTTGGGGCACCAAGCGCCCGCGCCCGTTCAAGCTGAGCAGGCGGGGCAGTTCCGCCGAAGCCGGCAGGGCCGCCAGTTGATCCAGCCGCCAGATCTTGCCGCGATCCGCATCCATCACCTGCGTATCCCCGGCCAGACAGCCCGATTCCCGCAGATCCGCCAGCTGTGGACGTTTGTCGGAGCGAGACTCAACAGCTCGACTGAGCTGAGAAAGCACCAGCACCGGCACCATCAGCTCTTTGGCCATGGCCTTGAGGCCACGGGTAATGCGCGACAGCTCCTGCACCCGGTTGTCGGCGGCGGATCCCTGCATCAGTTGTAGGTAGTCGATCAACACCATCCCCAACGTTCCCCCCTGTTCCGCCTGCAAACGCCGCGCTTTGGAGCGAATTTCTGTAACGGTACAGTCGGGGGTATCGTCGATGAACAGGGGCAATTGCGATAAAAAACCAATGGCTTGGCCCAGGCGCTGCCACTCGTGTTCGCTAATGCGCCCAGAACGCAGACGGCTGCTGTCGATGCGGGCTTCGCTGGCCAAAAGCCGCTGCACCAGTTGCTCTCGTGACATTTCCAAGCTAAAGATAGCGACCGGCTGCTTGGTGTAGGCAGCCACATTTTGGGCAATGTTGAGGGCCAGGCTGGTTTTCCCCATCGAAGGCCGACCGGCCAGGATCAACAAATCGGATCGCTGCAAGCCCTGGGTCAGGTTATCCAGGTCGATGAATTTGGTCGGGATCCCAGGGAGCTGAGCCCCACTCTGGAACTTCTCTTCCAAATCCGAGAAGATATTGACCAAAACCTCAGAGGCCGGGATGAGGCTACGCTGCACCCGCTCTTGGGTGAGTCGAAACACCTCCTGCTCGGCTTGATCCATCACCTGAGATAGGGGTTGGCTGGTATCGTAGGCCAAACGAGCCAAGGTATTGCTCACCTGGATCAACTGGCGGCGCATGTATTTATCCATCACCAGGCGAGCATACTGGTCGATGTTGACGCTGCTGACGGTTTGCTCTAGCAGGCGACGAATCGCCCCCGTTCCCCCCACCCGCTCCAGAAGATGATGATCTGCCAACCAGGCAGACACAGTCATCAAGTCGGTGGGTTGGCCTTGGCTGTGCAGTTGGAGGGCAGCCCGGTAAATCTCTTGGTGGGCAGAGATGTAGAACATCTCTGGTCGCAGAAACTCCGCGACCCGCACCAACGCATCCGGATCGAGGAGAATGCCCCCCAGGATTTCCTCCTCGGCTTCAATGTTTTGAGGAGGAAGCCGATCCCCACCCGTTAAGTCGTAATCGCTGATCACCGCAAGCCAGGATAGGAAAATCAACCCAGCCCTAGGGCAACCGGCCTCTCAGCCAAGCAGGCCCACTCAGCAGGTAGGCCAAGCTACAGGCTGAGCATACCCGCTTGTTGCCTAAGGCAAAAACCCTACTCACCCCGGGATCCCTCACGGGAACTCAGGGATCCTCGAAGGTGAGTCCTCATTCGGGAGTAACCTGAATGCGCAGCGTAGCGGTAACTTCGGGGTGTAGCTTCACCTGCACGGGATAAACCCCGGTTTTTTTGATTTCCTCGTTGAGGAGAATGTTGCGGCGGTCGATATCCAGGCCGCTGGTAGCCAGCACCACCTCGGCAATATCGCTGGTGGTAACCTGCCCGAATAGGAGATCGTGTTCTCCCACTTTCTTACGGATGACGAAGCGACCAATGGTCTCCAGAGCGGTCTTGTAGTTTTCCGCCCGTTGTTTTTCTGCCAGTTTACGAGCCGCTTCCTGCTCCAGACGCATCTGCTGCTCTTTCAATATGCCAGGGGTAACCCGCACCGCCATCTGCCGTGGGAAGAGGTAGTTGCGAGCATAGCCGGGCTTGACGTTGACAATCTCTCCGGGCTTGCCCAGCCCTGGGATCGCCTGGCGCAGCACAACCTGCATGTTACGTTTCGACATTGGGAAGACACTTCTTTTCTCGACAGCCCTCCATTCTAGAGGCTCAGCAGGTTCATCGTCAGCCCAGAGTGCCATAGCCACCAGCCCGTCGGCATAGGGGATCCCTTCTCAGCTAGAAATCGCAGGAGCCCCGCACTGTACCCGTAGGGTCAGTGCCAGGAGGAATGCGCTTTGATGAAGTACAATGAACTTATGAGCCAAGTCCTGACCGTCTCCTGTAAGCTCAAGGCGTCCCAGTCGCAAGCCGCCAAAT